>CATIYU010000318.1 GCA_949739085.1 uncultured Eubacteriales bacterium
CGCCTTTGCCGCGGCCTCCTCTCTGGAGTCCCGCATCATTTTGGACAAAACCGGCGCTGAGAAGCTGGTGGGTCGGGGCGACATGCTTTACCTACCGCTGGGCTCCGGAAAGCCCACCCGGGTCCAGGGCTGCCTTATCACCGATGAGGAGGTGGCCCGGGTGGTGGAGTTTGTCAAGCAGGGAGGCACTGCCCAGTACGACGAGAGCGTACTCCACCAGATCGAGCAGAACGTGGCCGAAAAGGAGAAGGGTGCCAAGGGAGTGGGCGGCTCTGCCCCCGAGGATGTCTCTGATGAGTATGACGAGCTGCTGTCCGCCGCCATCGAGGTGGTGGTGGATACCGGCATGGCCAGTGTATCCATGCTCCAGCGGCGGCTGAAGCTGGGCTACTCCCGGGCCGCCCGGCTGGTGGACCAGATGGAAGAGCGGGGAATCGTGGGCCCCTTTGAGGGGTCCAAGCCCCGGCAGCTGCTCATCACCAAGGCTCAGTGGCAGGAGATGCAGATGGGCGGAGCTCCGGTGCCGGAGAAGGAATGTACGGAGGACGATGTGCCTTGGGAGGAAGAATGAGTGGGAGATTTCGCCATATGGTCACCTTTATAGAGGACCCCCAGCGGCGGGAGGAGATCTCCCGGCAGATTCTGGAGGCCCTTCCGGACTGGTTCGGCCTGCCGGAGAGCACCGCCGCCTATGTACAGGAGAGCCGGAACCAGCCCTTCTGGGCCGTCTTGGAGGACGGCGGGGCCCGGGGATTCCTTGCGCTGAAGGAGACAAGCCCCTACACGGCGGAACTGTGCGTCATGGGCGTGCTACCGGAGTACCACCGCCAGGGAATTGGCCAGGCCCTCTTTGGGGCGTTCCGCCAATACGCGGAGGAACACGGCTACGCCTTCCTCCAGGTCAAGACCGTCCGGGAGGGCTGCTACCGGGAGTACGACCAGACCATCGCTTTCTACCGGAGTCTGGGGTTCCGGGAGCTGGAGTGCTTCCCCACGCTGTGGGACCCGTGGAACCCCTGTCAGGTATTCGTGATGACGGTGTAAGGGAGGCGGCAACCGGTGAAAATGCTGTTCAAGCAGCGCGTGTTCTCCTGGTTTGGCAGCTACGATATCTTCAACGAGGACGGACATACGCTCTTTACGGTGAAAGGCAAGCTCAGCTGGGGCCACTGTCTCCACGTTCTAAACGCAAACGGCGTCCATATTGGCACGGTCCAGCAGAAGAGCTCCTCTTTTATGCCCCAATTTGAGCTGTATGCCTACGGCGGATATCTGGGCTGCATCAAGCAGGAATTCACCCTGTTCGCCCCCAAGTTTTCCTTTGATTGCAGCGACTGGACTGTCAAGGGAAGTTGGACGCAATGGGACTACTCCATCGTCAGCCCCCGGCTGGGGCTTGTGGCGGCGGTCTGCAAGGTCCGCTTGAAGCTGGCGGAGGTCTACGCCATTGAGGTGGCAGACCCGGACAACGCCCTGTGCGTCCTGCTGGCGGTGTTGGCGGCCAGCGCCAGTAAATTCTAGGCCGCTGGTGCGCCTGGAAAGGAGTTTTTTGTCGTGAAAATTCAGAGAATCGAGACCCCCCGGCTGTACCTGCGGGGCTTTGAGCGGGATGACGCGGATTTCGCCATCAGCATCTGGAACGACCCGGAGATGGGCGAGTATCTGCTGGACGAGACCATGGAGACGGTCAGCGACGAATACCGCCGGGAGATTCAGCAGCTGGGGGACGACGGGGAATGCTGCTATCTTATCGCCGAATCCAAGGCCACCGGCGGACGCATCGGCACATGCAGCTTCATCCCCAGTGGGGACGGCGCGGTGTACGACCTCGCCTACTGCGTCCATAAGGAGTTCTGGCGGCAGGGCTACGCCACGGAGATGGTCCAGGGGATGCTGGACTATGCCAGGAGCCAGGGCGCACAAAAGGCCACTATCTTCATTTTCAGCGAGAATCCCGGCTCCAACGCCGTCGCCAGGAAGTTCGGCTTCCAGGTCGTAGAAACCCTTATGAAGAAAAAACGGGGCACAGACCGGGAAATCATCGATTACAAATACGAATTAAAGTTGTAAAATATACCGAAAGGAGTGACCGCCCGTGGACCGTCCCCTGGCGGACCGCATCCGCCCTCAGACTTTAGAGGAGGTGGTGGGGCAGAAGCACCTTCTGGGCCCTGGCGCGTTGCTGCGCCGGTTCATCGAAAAGGGCACCGACGCCAACATGGTCTTCTATGGCCCTTCCGGCACCGGCAAGACCACCATCGCCAACATCATTGCCAAGCGCACCCACCGGACCCTGTACCGCCTCAACGCCACCACCGCCTCCCTACAGGACGTGCGGGACATCATAGCGGACGTGGGCACCCTGATGGCTCCGGGCGGCGTGCTGCTGTATCTGGATGAGATCCAGTACTTCAACAAGAAGCAGCAGCAGTCCCTGCTGGAGTTTATGGAAAACGGCTCCATCACCCTCATTGCCTCCACCACAGAGAACCCCTATTTCTACGTCTACGCCGCCCTGCTCAGCCGCAGCACAGTCTTTGAGTTCAAGCCCGTCCCCGCCGCCGACGTGGGGCCCGCCGTAGAACGGGCCCTGTCCCTGGTGAAGGAAGAGAGTCCCCTGCCTCTGGAGTGGGAGGAGGGGGTTCCGGACTACATTTCCCACGCCTGCGGCGGGGACGTGCGCAAGGCCATGAACGCGGTGGAGCTGCTGTACGAGGCGGCCCAGCCCCAGAACGGGACGTTGCGGATGACCATGGCCGACGCGGAGCAGGTGTCCCAGCGCAGCGCCATGCGCTACGACCGGGGCGGCGACGCCATGTACGACATGGCCTCCGCGCTGATGAAGTCTCTGCGGGGCAGCGACCCGGACGCCGCTCTCCACTACCTGGCCCGCTTCCTGGAGGCCGGGGACCTCATCACCCCCTGCCGCCGCCTGCTCTGCTCCGCCAGCGAGGACGTGGGAATGGCCTATCCGCAGGCGGTCCCCATTGTGAAAGCCTGCGTGGACACCGCCATGCAGCTGGGACTGCCGGAGGCCCAGCTGCCCCTTGCTCAGGCGGCGGTGCTGCTGGCCACCGCACCGAAATCCAACAGCGTGATTTCCGCCATCGGCGCGGCGTGGCAGGATGTCAAGCGGGGCCGCACCGGTGCTGTCCCTAGGGAGCTGCAAAATGTCCACGCCGACACCACCGGCCAGGAGCGGGAGCAGGGCTACCTCTACCCCCACGACTTTCCCGGCCACTGGGTCCAACAGCAGTATCTGCCCAGCGAGCTGGCGGGGCGCGTCTACTACCAGTACGGGGACAACAAGACCGAACAGGCCGCCCGGGCCTACTGGGAAAAAATCAAGGGTGACTCTAGGTAATCTGAAACTGATTAATATGTCCAGTTTTCTATGCTGCCATCGGTTGTAAAATAATGCCAGTCTACTGGCTCCTCTGCGGGCCCCAGATTCTCGATAACCTGCAATTTGATCTTCCGGGTGTCGGGCCGGATAGATTTGATGTACACGCTTACCGCGTCTCCAGGGGCCAGGTCCTCCCGCCAGTCGCACAGCCCAGACAGGTTGGGGGCCAGCTCGATAAAGATCCCGTAGTCCCGCACCCCCCGGACGACCCCGGTCACCGCGTCCCCGGGAGCGAAGGCGGCGGCGTTCTCCAGCCAGCTACCCAGCAGCTCCTTGTGGGAGAGGTAGAAGCGGCAGCCCGGCGCGTCCACATCCGTCACCACCGCCAGAATATCCTGCCCCACCCGAA
Organism: uncultured Eubacteriales bacterium; assembly: GCA_949739085.1. The sequence goes on from CATIYU010000318.1 coordinate 3,756, forward strand.
ACCGGGCGTCGGGGTGGGGGATGCGGGAAACAGAGATATTCTCCAGGGGGATGAGGCTGGTCACGCCGCACCCCAGGTCTACAAACGCGCCGAATTTCTCCAGATGGGTCACCCGGGCCGGAAGAATAGTCCCCGGTGTGCTGTGCTCCAGCAGCCAGGCAATGGCCTGCTCCTGGGCGGCCCGGCGGGAGAGAGTAAGGCGGGGTCTGCCGCCACCGTCCACCTTGATGTCCGTGATGGTGAAGCAGGTAGGCTTCCCCACCCGGGAGAGGACGGCGATGTCGCGCTCTGAACCGCTGATGGCGGGATGGATGACGTCGGACCGGGGTATGGTCCCCTCGTAGCCGCCAAAGCGGAGCGCCAGGTCCCTCCTGGCCCCGCACCGGACCGCCACCCCCTCCAGCACCGTCTGGCTGTCCATCGCCTCCTGGAGGGTGCTGATGCTTTGATGTTCCGGAAACAGAGGGCCTACGCCCTCCGGCAAATATTCATTTCTGCGCAAAGGAATACACCGTCCTATCTTTTCTTGATAGGACAGTGTATGCGGCGTGGTGCTTGACCGTTGAGAAAATGAGGTGATTTTTCTGTGGAGCTGAAGATTAACCAGCGGGTGGAGCTGAAAAAACAGCACCCCTGCGGCAGCAAAATCTGGACCATTCTGCGGGTGGGCATGGACATTAAGCTGCGCTGCGAGGGATGTGGGCACGAGTTAATGCTGCCAAGAAGCAAGGCCGAGAAGGCCATCAAAAAAATTCTCAGTGAGGAGGACGGCAAATGAATCCTAAGTGGGTAAAGATCATCTCCCGGGCCATTATCGGCCTGCTGGTTCTGACCATGCTGGCGGGGCTAATTCTGCCGATTTTCAGCTGATAAAACGGCTGAAAACCGTACCCCCGCTTGCCGCAGCGTCCGGTTCGCCCTCCAGGCGGACCACGCTTTGCAGCAAGCGGGGTATTTTCATTTCTTTACCGGAAAATTAACCGTTTATCCGCCGGAGCCGGAACGCCGAGACCAACTGTTTGAGCACGCCGGACTGGGCGCTGAGCTGTTCGCTGGTCGCCGCGCTCTCCTCTGCGGTGGCGGAGTTGGTCTGCACCACATTGGAGATCTGGTTTACCTGGGACTGAACCTGCCCGGCGGCTTCCGCCTGGACCTGGGTGTCCGCAGCAATGCCGTTGATAGTCCGCACAATCCCCTGGGACTGCTCCACCACTCCCGCCAACTGCTTGGCGGTGACGTTGGCGATGTTGGTGCCCTGCTCCACCGCAGCGACCGACCTCTCAATTAAGGCAGCGGTGGACTGGGACGCCTCCGCGCTCTTGCTGGCCAGGTTACGGACCTCGTCGGCCACCACGGAAAAGCCCTTCCCCGCCGCACCGGCCCGGGCCGCCTCCACCGCCGCGTTCAGGGCGAGGATGTTGGTCTGGAAGGCAATGTCCTCAATAGCCTTAATAATTTTGCTGATCTCGTTAGAGCTGTCGTTGATCTCGCCCATGGCGGCGATCATCTCCTGCATCTTCTGGTTGCTCTCCGTGAGCTGAAGGCCCATCTCTCCCACCTGCTCCCGGGCGTGCTGGGCGTTCTCCGCCGTCTGTTTGATACGGTCAGAGACCTCCCGCATGGTGGCCTCCAGATCCTCCACCGCGCCGGTCTGCTCCACCGCGCCCTGGCTGAGGGCCTGGGAGGCGGTGGACATCTGGTCCGCACCGTTGGCCACATGCTCAGAGCTGGCCACAATCTGGCCGATGGTGGTGTTAAGCTTCTGGAGGATGTCGTTCAGGGAGGAGCGGATCGACGCGAAATCGCCCACATACTCCTGGGTGATCTGGGCGGTCAGGTCGCCTCTGGCAATGGCCTCCAGCAGGCCCGAGATCTCTCCGATGTAACTGCGCAGGCGGTGGATGGTGCCGTCAAAGCTCCGGGCCAGGAGGCCGATCTCGTCGTCGGAATCAATGTTCACCGCCATGGTCTGATGCTCGTGTAGGCCCAGGTCCCCCTGCTCCAGGGTCTGCGCCATGACCGTCAGGCGGAAAAGGGGCCGAGAAACAGCCTGCATGATGTAAGCGCCCACTACCATAATCCCCAGAATGACAAGCACCACTCCGGTCAGGCAGGAGAGCAGCATCGTCAGGTTAATCTGCCCTGTGGCCTCGGTCATGGAGATTCCGGAAAAAATCAGGCCGTCCACCTGGCCGTTGGCATCTCGGGTGGGCACATAGGAGCACAGATGGACCTCCCCCAGGATATTGGCCCGGCCCACGTAGGTCTGCCCCTGTTCCAGCACGATTTTCGCCACATCACTGGCGAGACGGGTACCTACTGCCCGCTGTCCATCCTGCTGGATGGTGGTATAGGCTCGCTGGTCCCCGTGAAAGATTGTAAATTCGTGGCCCATCTGCTTTTTGAGCTCGTCCAAAAGAGCTGTCTTGTCCTCCGGACCGTCGTAGTTGGACAGCTCATAGGCCAGCATATTGGTGCCACTGATGCACTGACTCTGCATCATGGACATGGTCAGGCGGTAAAACATCAGAACGCACAGCGCCACCACAACGGTAATGCTCACGCCCAGCATTGCCGCCACCAGGTTTCCTACCTTGCGGCCAATGCGCTTCGTTTTTCCCTGCCCTCTTTTCCCTCGCGCATGGTTCGCTTCCATATCGTCTCACTCCTATTTTATTTTTGGGTAAAAGTATATGGACCTCCGCCCATACCGGCTTACATTTTAAGAAATTTTAACCAGTAAAGCAAGTTATGTTTTTCATAAAAACAGAGGGAAACGTCCCCGGTCAAATTGGTTAGTTTGTGCAAACAAAGAAATTTACATGCAGAAAAACCAGGTTTTTTCCACAAAAAGGCCGCTATCTGAAACTCTTTTCTGTTAAATCCCTTGCAGCTGTAGCAGAGTCCCGAGACAGCGCCGCCGGTGGGACGCTATCTCTCTCAAAACAGATGAAAAAAGCCCTGTCTGAGGGCCTCTCGGGGTGCCAGACAGGTTTTTTTATGCTCTTTTACTTACTCTACTTTATGGTACTGGCCGCCGATGCCCTCCCCGGAGACCTCCAACAGGGGCACACCACCACCGTCTCTCCCGGCCCGGAACTCCCATCGGGAAAAGCTATGGCCGGAGTAAGAACCGGCCACCTTAAATTTGCTGGTAAACATGTTCGCTGAGGCAGGAATCCGGCTGGCCATAAAGTACACGGAGCCTTCGGGCGAGAAATAGAGGTACCCCACCAGTGGCCTGTCCGTGGCCTGCCGCCAGAGGCCGGCCAACTCCCGGCGGGAGAGCGGAGTCCAGGGCCGCTGGGGCCGCCGCTTTTTTCCCCGCCCGAGGAGCAGTGCGGCCAGCAGCAGTATAATCAGGAGCATCAGGGGTTTCACCGGGGCTTCCTCCTTGGTCCGCCTGGCGGGGCAGGCATCAGATGAAGTTAAGTATAGCGTACATTTTGCAACTTGTCAAGTTACAAAAATTATAGTATAAGTTATTCTACAACCCCCTGCCAGCGGATAGAATATGGTGGGGGGTGAAACTATGCTGGGCGGGCAGCGGGAGCGCTACCGGAACCTGGGCCTGAACATCGCCTACTATCGCAAGCTGCGGGGGCTTTCCCAAGAGAAGCTGGCGGAACGGGCGGATATCAGCCGCACCCACATGAGCCGGATTGAGACCGCCGACTGCGCGGTGTCCCTAGACGTGGTTTTCAGAATAGCAGACGCGCTGTGTGTGGAGCCGTATAAGCTGTTTCAGAGCAAGGAGTAGCGCGGCCCTGGCAAAAAAAGCGGGCCCGCCGTAGAGACGGCGGGTCCGCGGCGAGCGCATTCTGAAAAAAGAAAAGCCACGCTGAGAAGCGTGGATTACCAGTTTTGCCGTGATATTCCCATGGAACTACCGGTCACTGCTGACGACGCCGCACTCCTCAAAAATCATATCGTCGATATCCAAATCGACTGTTGTGGTCTTGTCATTCATGTAAGCCACTTCCTTTCCTATTGTTGTCTACAGCTATTATATCAGAAAGTTCACAAAATGCAATGGAAAATTTTGTCGAATTTGCCAAGATGAGAAGATTTCTTCCGCTGGGGCAGAAAAAGGCGGGAGCCTGCCGGTTCTACCAGCGGGCCCCCGAAGCCATGGGTACTGCGGAACGCTGTAGGGATTGGTAAAGTCTCTCCGCCGCCGCGCCAAAGGCCCCGGCGGAAAATTTTTCAGAGGAATCCCTGGCGGCTCTGTGCATCTCCTCCTGTAGAGCGGGATTGCCGCAGAACTCCGCCAGATCGCGGGCGAAGCCGTCCCCAGTGTCGTACTGCCAGCCGTTGACGCCGTTCTCCACCACGCCTTCCACGCAGGGGTCCCGGCGGCAGAGCACTGGCAGCCCCGCCGCCAGCGCCTCAAAGTAGGTCAGCCCCTGGGTCTCGCTGGTGGAGGCAGTGACAAAGAGATCACCCAGCCGGTAGTAGTCCGGGGCCTCCTCGTGAGAGACCATACCAGTATAAATTACGGGTACCTGCCGCTGGCGGGCCCGTCCCAGAGCGGCCTCCCGGTCCGGCCCGTCGCCCACCAGAAGGAGGGTGACATCCTGACGGCGGGTATCGGCAATCTGGTCAATGAGCTGTTCCAGGTTTTTCTCCTTGGCCATGCGGCCTAGATAGAGGAGGATTGTGCGGTCCTCCGGGATGCTCCACTGACGGCGCAGGGCCTCCAAACGGCCCGGGGCTGGCTCCCGCCGGTAGGCGCTCAGGTCCACCCCTGTAGGAATCACCTCAATGCGGCAGTGGACATTGTAATCCCGCAGCAGGCTCTCCACCTTCTTTGTGGGAGCCACGATACAGGCGGTACGGTCGCAGATCCAGCGGGAGAATGCGGAGACCATCAGCTTGCCCACTCGTACGCTGGGGGAGAAATAGTGTGTATAGTCCTCGTACACCGTGTGGTAGGTGTGTACAATAGGGATGTCCAGCCGGGTGGAGAGGACATAGGCAATCCGAAAGCTGCTGAACTCGCATTGGGAGTGGATGACGTCCGGCCGCCAAGCGGCCAGCTCCCGCATCATGCTCCGGGCCCGGTTCATCCGCAGCCGCGCCCCGGGGTAGATTTTGCTGGCGCTGACAGAGCCCATATAGTAGACGGGACCTTCCTTGTAGGAGTGGATGCTGTTGGAGAGGGTGACGACCCGCACATCGTGTCCCCGCTGCTCCAGCTCCCGCTGGAGGAGGAGCACAGAGGTCACCACGCCGTTGATCACCGGGGCATACCAGTCCGTAGTAATGAGTATTTTCATAAAATTCCTGTCTCTTCCTTCCGGTGGGACAGGGCCGCCCTGCGGCCTCTGCCATGGTCTCATTATATCAAATTATCCCCCCCGGGGCAAGAGATATTTCGGGCCTTAAAGTAATTTTAAGAAATCATTTAATATTACGACCTGCGGAAATGTCAATAGTAAATGCTCAAAAAATATAAAAATTTTTTGAGCGCGTCAGATCAGGGCGGTGACGCACTCCCTGAACAACATTTCAGATGTTTTCCACCCCAATATTTTACGCGGATAATTGTTCATCCAGCTTTCAGCCTGTGCAACCTCCGCGTCGGTCACATTGCCGAAATCAGTTCCTTTCGGAAAGGGTCGCCGAATCATTTTATTTTGACATTCGTTTGACCCGCGTTCATAGGACGAATACGGGTGGCAGAAATAAACCTTTGTCCGCTTCAATGTCTTTCGTATGGCGGACCTCTCCAGCCGGTCCACGTCGGAAAACTCCCCGCCATTGTCAACGGTGATCGTCCTGAAAATTTTTCTGAACAGGACCGGCCCGCATTTCCGTTCGATACGGTCCAGCGCCTTTATAACGCTTTCCGCCGTCCTGTCTTTTATCCGCACCATAATTTCTTCACGGGTCAACCGCTCTGTTAAGACGAACAGGGCCTTTGACCCGTCCTTTTTGCTGTAAACCGTGTCCCCCTCCCAATGTCCGAACGTTTCGCGCGCGTCA
>CATIYU010000319.1 GCA_949739085.1 uncultured Eubacteriales bacterium
CTCCATAAAGAGGCCGTTTATGAGGTCCAGATAGTTCAGCGCCGCCGCCACCGCCTGTTCCCGGCGGCCCTCCAGGTAGTCCATGACCATATCGTGACAGGCCCGGGGCATGATGTTGGCCCATACGGAGATGACGCCGCTGCCGCCGATGGAGAGGAGGGGGATGGTAATGTCGTCATTGCCGCACCAGAGGGCGAAGTCCGGCCCCACGCAGTGGGCGATGCGCATGGCGTAGGACATGTCCCCGCTGGCCTCCTTGATGCCGCAGATGTTGGGGTGTTTCGAGAGCCGCTCCACGTTCTCCACGGAGATGGCACAGCCCGTGCGGCCCGGCACGTTGTAGAGGATGCAGGGCAGGTCCACCGCGTCCGCCACAGTGGCGAAGTGGCGGGAGATGCCCTCGGCGTTGCCCTTGTTGTAGTAGGGGGTGATGACGAGCAGGCCGTCCGCCCCCAGCTTTTGCGCTTGCAGGCTCTTTTCCAGCATGGTCTGGGTGGAGTTGGAGCCGGTGCCCGCGATGACGGGGACGCGGCCGTTCACCGTCTCCACCACGTAGCGGAGCACCGCGTCGTCCTCCTCGTGGGTCATGGTGGAGCTCTCGCCGGTGGTGCCCAGGGTCAAAATGGCGTCGGTCTTGCTCTCAATGTGCCACTCCACCAGCTCCCGCAGCTTCTCGAAATTCACAGAGCCGTCGGGAGAGAAGGGGGTGACCAGGGCCACGACAGAGCCCTTCAAATTGCGGATATCCATAGTAAATCCTCCAGAAAAGATTCGATGAGATGCCGTCCGCCTGAGACAAAAAAGCCGGTGGGCGCTCCCACCGGCTTGTACAAGAAATCTTGTTCACCGCAAGCAGATAGCGCAACTGCGGGGCCGGACGCCCTACAGACAGTGGCGGGGATTTTCTCCCAGCCCCCATCCGCCCTCCACGCCTGAAGGACAGATTCGGCGGATTTGCCTCCCCTGCGTTCCCAGCCCGCCGGCTCCCGCAGCTTCGTCGCCTCCGCAACCTCTATCGTTGCTTTCTTTATACCACAGTTTTCCCGGTCTGGCAAGGGGGTAGTTTACTTTTTTCGGAGCTTTTTGCCGGAACCAGCCGGTTTTCTAGGCAATTGTAAAAAAACGCCTCCCGTTTTCCAGGGTAATCCGGGCGCACTCCTCAAACGAGACCTCCTTGATCTCCGCCAGGCGGCGGCAGATGTGCTCCAGATAGCCGGAGTGGTTCCGCTTCCCCCGGTGGGGGACCGGGGCCATATAGGGGCTGTCCGTCTCAATCATCAGCCGTTCCAGGGGCACGGCCTGGGCCGCCTCCACCACCCGCCGGGCGTTTTTGTAGGTAATGACCCCGGTAAAGGACACCATCCAGCCCAGCTTCACCAGCTCCCGGGCCATGTCCGCGCTGCCGGAGAAGCAGTGGAACACCCCTCGCACCCGGGGGAACTGCCGGACAATGGCGAGGCTGTCGGCGTGGGCGTCCCGGTCGTGGACAATCACCGGCAGACGCAGCTCCTCCGCCAGGGCCATCTGGTCCCGGAACACCCGCTGCTGGAATTCCCGGGGAGGGTTCTCCTCCCAGTAGTAGTCCAGGCCAATCTCCCCGATGGCCTTCACCCGTTCGTTCCCCGCCAGCGCCCGGAGGCGGTCCAGGTCCCCGCTCTGGTAGGGGGCGCAGTTCTCCGGGTGGTACCCCACGGCGGCGTAGAGGAAGGGGCAGCGCTCCGCCAGGGCCACTGCCGCCCGGGAGCTCTCCAGGTCGCAACCCGGGTTTACCACCAGGGAGATATTCTGCTCCGGCAGCGCCGCCAGCACCGCGTCCCGGTCCGGGCTGAACTCCTCTGCGTCGTAGTGGGCGTGGGTATCAAAAAGCACGGAACATACCCCCTTTCCGGGCGGGCCGGCCCCTCACGGCTCCACCCGGGGATTGTAGTAGCGGCCCCGGTCCTCCTCCGGCTTCTTCCAGCGGATGGCCTCCGTGGGGCACCGGTGCAGGCACCCGAGGCACCTGACGCACTTGCTTTTGCGCCACACGGGCTTTCCGTCCGTGATGGCGATGGCCCCGCAGGGACAGATCTCCTGGCAGAGGCCGCAGCTAATGCACTGGTCCGTCACCAAAAAGGGCTTTGTGGACCGGCCCTTGGCGTACAGCGGGTACAGCGCCGCCGTATATAGGGCCGTGCCCCGGCAGCGGTTGTAGTCGCCCACGCCTCGGGCCCGGATGGCCCGGCGGGCCTCGTCGATGTACTCCTCCGCCGCGTCCAGCCGCCGCTCGATCTCCTCCCTGTCCGCCACCTGGAACATGGGCACGTAGTTGTCCACCATGGGGACGCCGAACTGGGCGGAGAGGGAGATGCCCTTCCGGCCCAGGAGCTTGGCCATCTGATCCGGCGCGCCGCCGGTGTGCTCCCCGCAGGTCAGCACCAGATAGACATACTGGTTCTCGTAGCCCTCCAGCTCCAGCTTCTCCAGGAAAAATCCCAGGATGCTGGGCAGGCCCCAGAAGTAGGTGGGCACGACGAAGCCCACCCGCTCCTCCCGGCCCACGCTGTAGCGGTACCGGCGGCTGCGGATGGCGTCCCGGAGGAAAATGAGGCGGTCGTCCGTGGCGTCCGCCACCCGCTCGGCCACGTACTTGCTGTTGCCGGTGGCGGAAAAGTAAAAGATCATGGTTTGTCCCCTTCCTGCAATGGTTTTCCCTGGCCGGACCTCAGACGCCCCAGAGGTTTTCCGGATAGAGGCCCTGCTCCGTCTTCTCCTTCAGCGCCTGGACCACGGAGGGCTTGTCCTCCCGGTACGTCACGCCGAACCATTTGTCCTCGCTGGAGAGCACCCGCACCTGTGCCCGGCCCCGCTCCAGCATGTCGCTCACCAGCAGGGGCAGGAAGAATTCGCCCTTCTCCGGGTTCTCCGCCAGGATGCGGTCCAGGAAGTGGGGGAAGCGCTCCACAGCCTCGTCCAGGAAGCTGCGCTGGAAGCCCCAGAGGTTCATAGACACCAGGGTGTCCCCGGGGAGAGATTCCCAGGTCGCGCCGCCGTCGGTGGAGAAGCGGGCGTTGGCACCGTCCTTCTCAATGTTGGTGCGCTCCACCACCTCCTCCAAGAGGCCGTCCCCGCTCACCTGGCAGATGCCCCGGGCCACGCTGCCGTTCTCCGTCACCGTGTTGCCCAGGCGGTAGCCCACCATGGCGTACTGGCAGCAGTCCGGCTGGTCGGGGGTCTGGGAGAGGTAGTCGAAAATGGTCTTGAAAGCGGTGGGGCCGTAGTAGTCGTCGGCATTGATGACCGCGAAGGGGCCCTGCACCACGTCCCGGGCCGCCATGACGGCGTGGGTGGTGCCCCAGGGCTTTTTCCGCGTCTCCGGCGCCTGGTAGCCGCTGGGCAGGTCGTCCAGGGCCTGGAAAGCGTAGCGGACCTGCATCCCCCGGCTGATGCGGTCGCCCACCAGCTGGCGGAAGTCCGCCTCCATCTCCCGCTTGATGACGAACACCGCCGTCTCAAACCCCGCCCGCTTCGCGTCGTAGATTGAGTAGTCAATGATGCTCTGGCCGTGGCCGCCCACGCTGTCCATCTGCTTAAGTCCGCCGTAGCGGCTGCCCATCCCTGCGGCCAGGACGACTAAGACTGGTCTCTCCATATCGTTTTCCTCCATCCTGTTTGGTTTCAGGCCCAGCTCGCCCGCCGGACCGGTATGTCCAGCATACCACAAATGGAAAGGAATGTAAACCGGGAATCCAGCGCGCCCCGCCTGAGAACCGTGCCGCCGCGGCAGGATTCCCCGCGCTTTCCAGCGGATGTGACAATCACGGAGGGCGAATTGGAGGAGGGACAAGCCGGAGAAAGCCTTTCTGAGAAAATCGCCATGGAGATTTCCGCTGCCGGGGAGCGGGAGAAGGAAGTGGAGAAAAAGCAGGAGGAGGCCACCACACAGCCAGAGATGAACGCAACCGCCGAAGAGATGTACCAGCTGTGGGACGATACCCTGAACATTGTGTGGCGTCTGCTGGAAGAGAACCTGGACGAAGCGGACATGGAGGCTTTACGGGAAGAGGAACAGGAGTGGATCGCGTCCAAGGACGCGGCAGTGCAGGCAGCCGGGCTGGAGAATGGAGGCGGAAGTATACAGCCGCTAGTGGAAGCAATGGAAGCGGCAGAACTGACCAAGGCGAGGGTATATGAATTGGCGGCGTATGCAGAGGGAACGTGAGCGGCCCCCGGCTCCCGCCGGGGACCGCCTATCTCAATTTTCCATGTGCTTGCCCAAAAAGGCGGCGATGGTCTGCGCCAGCTTGTACTCCGTCTCGCCGGTGACCTGGGGCTCGCCGTCCTCCACAAAGAGCACCAGACCTAGCACATCCCCCTCGGAGATGATAGGCGCGGCCACGGCGGCGCAGTACTTGTCCCCGGTGTCTGTGACGAAAATCCGGCGCTCGTCCCCGGCGTGCTGGTAGATGCGCCGGTCCTCCATGATTTGCTCCAGCTGGGGGCTCAGGCGTTTACCCAGCAGCTCCCGCTTGCCGCCGCCGGCCACGGCGATGATGGCGTCCCGGTCGGTGACGGCGGTGATGGCGCCGCAGCTCTTGGAGAGCGTCTCGCAAAACTGGGCGGCAAAGTCGTCCAGACCGCCCATCAGGGAATACTTCTTAAAGATGACCTCGCCTTCGCGGCTGGTGTAGATCTCCAGCGGGTCGCCCTCGCGGATACGCATAGTGCGCCGGATTTCCTTGGGGATGACCACCCGTCCCAAGTCGTCAATACGGCGCACAATTCCGGTTGCTTTCATTCTCGATTCCTCCCATGATTGCTGTATATAGTGCGGGGCAGATTTCTTTCATGCCTTGGAAAACATGGATAGTATCCGCAGATATTGGGAAGGTATGCAGAAACCGGACTGGATTTGTTTGCCTGTGCCCAGCGGCAATATTTAAGGTAATAGCTCTGTTTCAGCACGTGTTTTTAGATAAAATTTATCTATACTGGCGTAGATATCATTCATCTAGTATATCCTGTTGCGGGTGATAAAATGGAGACACGGATCAAAGACCTGCGCACGGACCGGGAGCTGACCCAGCTGGAGGTTGCCCAAGCGATCGGCATCTCCCAGCGGAAGTACAGCTACCTGGAGACGGGAAATCAGCAGTGGACGGACGAGCTGCTGGCGCGGCTGGCGGACTTCTATCAGACCAGCGTGGACTACCTGCTCAAACGGACAAACGAACCCAGACCTTACCCCAGGACCAGGCGGAAGGAGCCGAAGCCGTGAACATCTGGACAGCCGTTTTGGATACCCTCTTCCCGCCCCGGTGCGGGTTCTGCGGAAAGCTGTCGGACCAAACCGGCGTCTGCCCGGACTGCGGGAAGAGCCTGCCCTTTACCCGGGACGGCCTGCGGCTGGTGGGGGAGTTCCGGTGCGCGGTGGCCCTGTACTACGACGGCGTGGTGAAGGACGGCGTTCACGCCCTGAAGTTCGAGGGCCGGTCCAGCCGGGCGGCGGTTCTGGGCCCCTACATTGCCCGGGTGGCGGCGGAGCGCCTGGCTGGGGAGTTTGACGCGGTCACCTATGTGCCGGTGAGCTGGCGGAGAAATTTTTCCAGAGGCTACGATCAGGCCCGGCTTCTGGCCCAGGCGGCCGCCAGGGAGTGGGGGCTGAAGGCGGAGCCATGCCTGCGGAAGACACGCCACACCCGGGCCCAGTCTTCCCTGGACGACCCGGAGAAACGTCGGGAAAACGTAAAAGGCGCATATACGGTTCCCAGGCCGGAGCGGGTGAAGGGACGGCGGTTTCTGCTCATTGACGACGTGGCCACCACGGGCAGCACGCTGGCGGCGGCAGCCTCCGCGCTGATGGAGGCGGGAGCGGCCTCGGTGGTGTGCGCGGCCCTGGCCGGGGGCCACTGCGGAGAGCCGCCGGGGGAGCCGCGGGGCAATTTGGTCTGAATACCCCCTTGGAGCCCCCAATTCCCCCAAAATTCACGAAAATTTAAGAAAGAAACTCCCTGGAACCGCTTGCAAAAATTGGCGGCAGTTAGTATAATAAATTTTTAGAGTACAAGCAAATAATTTGCTAACAATAGCGTTATAAATGACGAGGTGGAAAATATGTGCGCAAAGGATATCGGGATTGACCTGGGAACCGCTTCCGTTTTGGTATATGTAAAAGGCAAAGGCATCGTGCTCCACGAGCCTTCTGTAGTGGCTATCAATCAAAGAAGCGGTGATGTTATTGCCGTGGGGGTAGAGGCACAGCGGATGTTAGGACGGACGCCGGGAGATATTGTAGCAGTACGGCCTCTGCGAGAAGGGGTCATTGCCGACTATGATATTACTGAGAAAATGCTGCGTTACTTCATCAAGAAAATCTGTCACAATCGATTGTTTTTCCGTCCGCGGGTGATGATCTGTATTCCCTCTGGGGTAACGGAAGTCGAAGAACGGGCAGTGCGCCAAGCAGCAGAGCAGGCTGGTGCCCGGAAAGCCTTCCTCATGGAAGAACCTTTGGCTGCAGCTCTTGGCGCAGGGCTAGATATCTCGGAACCTGGTGGTAACATGATTGTAGATATTGGCGGCGGCACCACAGATATTGCAGTCCTTTCCCTAAATGGCATTGTTTGCTCTAAGTCTTTGCGTATTGGCGGGGATAAATTTGATGAGGCGATTGTTCGTTTTGCCCGAAAAGAACACAATCTGTTGATTGGGGAGCGTTTTGCAGAGGAAATCAAAATCGAAGTAGGCACTGCCTTTATAGATGATTTGCCAGAAAACAGAACCATTGAGGTGCGAGGGAGAGACTTAATCACAGGGCTACCTAATAGTGTTGTGTTCTCTGCTTTTGATGTATATGACGCGTTGCAGGAGCCGTTAGAGGCCATCGTTGCAGCGGTAAAAGAAGTATTAGAAGTGACGCCGCCAGAGCTTGCTGCAGATATTATCAACAAAGGTGTAGTGCTCACTGGTGGCGGAGCGCTCCTGCGAGGTATGGACAAGCTCCTTTCCCGAGAAACGGGACTACCTATGTATGTAGCGGAAGACCCTATCTTCTGTGTAGCAAGAGGTACCGGCGTTGCTTTGCAGCATTTAAATGCGCTGCAGAATACCCGTTCCTTTGCGACCAAACAATTTGATTAAAGACTTAAAAAATAGGCAATATTGCCTATTTTTTGTTTTTTTCAGGAAAGGAATACCTGCTTCCTTGTAGAATATAGACAAGATTGTGTCATATTTTTATGCGGAAAGCTATGATTTC
>CATIYU010000320.1 GCA_949739085.1 uncultured Eubacteriales bacterium
CTGCGGGGCGGTCCCTCCTCTGCGCATGGCGCGGGGCCCTTTAAAACAGGCCCCGCCGCCTTTTTCTCCGCTCCTGGAAGGGCGGGCGGCGCTCAGGCGGCTTATCGATGAGGATGATGTCGTCCCCAATCTGCTTGATGCACTCCCAGGGGATGTAGAACTCCTCCCCTTTCCCAAAGAGCCCGAAAAACCGGCACGGCCCGGGCACAATCAGCGCTATCACCCGCCCCTCCGGCAGCAGCACCTCCACGTCCCCCACGTATCCCAATCTGCTCCCGTCGCAGATGTTGATGACTTCCTTATAGCGGAGCTCCACCATTCTGCACTGCATGGCTGTCATCGCCTCCCTGGTGGAGTGTATGAGGGCGGCGGGCTGTCCTAGCACTGGAGATTCAGATGTTCTTCTTGATGGCCTTCAGGGCGTTTTTCTCCAGGCGGCTCACCTGGGCCTGGGAGATGCCCACCTCGGCGGAGACCTCCATCTGGGTTTTGCCCTCCCCGAACCGGAGGGCGAGGATGTGCCGCTCCCGCTCCCCCAGCCGGTCCAGGGCGTCCTTCAGGGCGATCTGCTCCAGCCACTGGTCGTCGGTATTTTTGTTGTCCTTCACCTGGTCCATTACGCAGACCGTGTCCCCGCCGTCGGAGTACACCGGCTCAAAAAGGCTCACCGGGTCCGCGATGGCGTCCATGGCGAACACCACCTCCTCCCGCGGAATGTCCAGCTCCTTGGCCAGCTGCTCCACGGTGGGCTCCCGCTGGGTCTGTGCCATGAGCCGTTCCCGGGCCTGCATCACCTTGTAGGCGGTGTCCCGCATACTCCGGCTCACCCGGATGGCGCTGTTGTCCCGCAGGTAGCGCCGGATCTCCCCCACGATCATGGGCACTCCGTAGGTGGAAAAGCGCACCGGCTGGGTGATGTCGAAGTTGTCGATGGCCTTGATGAGCCCCACGCACCCCACCTGGAATAGGTCGTCGGGGTTCTCCCCCCTGCCGGAGAATTTCTGAATAACTGACAGCACCAGCCGCAGGTTTCCGCTGATGAGCTCCTCTCTGGCCTGCTTGTCCCCCTCCTTGGTCCGCCGTAGCAGCTCCATGGTCTCCTCATTGCGCAGCACCTTCAGCTTGGAGGTATTCACCCCACAGATCTCCACCTTGCCCTGCACGTCCGCATCCCCCCTGGCGAAAACTTACATGGACAGTTTTCCCCTGGCCAGGGAGATTATACGGGGAGAAAAATGGAGGTTTTGTCGGTCCTCAGGACCGGGCTCCGGTCCGGCGGGTTTCGCCGCTGTATGGAGCGGGAGCGGCAATGGACGGCGGGGAATTTGTGTTACGGGCTCTCACGGAAAACATTCCAGCCCAGAACGGCTCCCTCAGCTTCTCTGGTTTTATCCGCGCAGCAGTCAAAAATCAGTAAAATACGGCAGCATCCGTAGCCAGTCTGCGAATGCTGCCGCATTTCTTCCAATATATCTTTATAGCTTAAAGCTGTCCTTCAGCCCCACGCTCCGGTTGAAAACCAGATGTCCCGGGGCGCTGTCCTTGGCGTCCAGGCAGAAATACCCCACCCGCATGAATTGGAACCCGGCGGGGGGAACGGCGTCCTTCAGCCCCGCCTCTACCTTGCACCCGGACACCACCTCAAGGGAGTCCGGATTCAGGCAGTCCAGGAAATTTTTGTCCGCGGCGTCGGGGGCGGGGTCGGTGAAGAGGTTGTCATAGAGCCTGCACTCCGCGTCCACCGCCGTGGCGGCGTCCACCCAGTGGATGGTGGCCCCCTTTACCTTCCGGCCGTCGGCGGGGTTGCCGCCCCGGCTCTCAGGGTCGTACTCCGCCAGGATTTCCACAACATTCCCGGCCTCGTCCTTCCGGCAGCCGGTGCAGCGAATGAGGTACGCCCCCTTTAGGCGGCACTCCAGCCCGCCGGGGTACAGCCGCTTGTACTTGGGCGCGGGGGTCTCCATAAAATCCTCCGCCTCCACGTACAGCTCCCGGGAGAAGGTGATGGACCGGGCGCCGTCCTCCGGGCGGTTGGGGTTATTTTCCACCTCAAAGGTCTCGCTCTGGCCCGCGGGGTAGTTGGTGATAGTGAGCTTCACCGGGCGGAGGACCGCCATCACCCGCCGGGCGGTCTCGTTGAGGTCCTCCCGCAGGCAGTGCTCCAGGAAGGAGAACTCCACGGTGCTGGCGGCCTTGGCCACGCCGATCCGCTCGCAGAAATTGCGGATGGACGCGGGGGTGTAGCCCCGCCGCCGCAGACCGCAGAGGGTGGGCATCCGGGGGTCGTCCCAGCCGGAGACCCGGCCCTCCTCCACCAGCAGGCGCAGCTTCCGCTTGCTCATGACCGTGTGGTCGATGCCCAGCCGGGCGAACTCGATTTGCCGGGGCTTCGCCGGCAGATCGCAGTTGGCCGCCACCCAGTCGTAGAGGGGCCTGTGGGCCTCGAACTCCAGGGAGCAGAGGGAGTGGGTGATGCCCTCCAGGGCGTCCTCAATGGGGTGGGCGAAGTCGTACATGGGGTAGA
>CATIYU010000321.1 GCA_949739085.1 uncultured Eubacteriales bacterium
CATGGCCTGCACCGGACAGATCAGTCAGGATTTCATGACCGTATACGCGGTGGTCATCGCCTTCTACTTCGGCACCCAGAGCCAGAAGGTTCAGGACGCATTGGAGGTGAATAGCAGATGAACGGCACAGCAGTAAAGGTCTACAGCAAGGCAAAGGACGGCGGCAAGCAGCTCTCCGCCAACTTCAAAGTCCGGGAGTTCGCCTGCCAGGACGGCACGGACACCATTTTCGTCTCCCCGGAGCTGGTGTCCACACTCCAGAAAATCAGGGACCATTTCGGCAAGGCGGTGACCGTCAATTCGGCCTACCGCACCGAGGCTCACAACAAGAAGGTGGGCGGCGCGGCCTACTCCCAGCACAAGTACGGCGTTGCGGCGGACGTTGTTGTCAAGGGCGTTTCGCCCCTGGAGGCCGCCCGCTACGCACATACCCTGCTGGGCAGCAGAGGCGGCGTGGGTCTGTACAAAACGTTTATCCACGTGGACGTCCGGACCGCCAAGGCCCGCTGGGACCAGCGCAGCGGCAAACAGGTGGCCGTCAGCGGGTTTTAACACTTGCATTCCCAGCATAAATCCAGTAAAATAAGGAAGAAAGGAGCGTGGCTCACATGGATGACAAGGAAAAAGTGCTCAGTTTCGGCGATATGGTGAACGCCACCATGAAGATCAACAAGCCTTGGATTATTCTCTGTGCCCTTCTGCTGGCGGCTCTGGTTCTGACGAACGCCATTTGGGGGTTTGTACACTGGAAGCAGCTGCAATACGCCTACATGACCCCAGAGGAATTCTCCCAGACCCAGAATTTTGACGAACACCAGCAGGAGCAGCGTTACAGCCAGGGAGCTGCGCAAGGTGACTGATTTTGGCAACGCAAACCCAGCGGATCCGGACAGGCGCTAGGAGGCCCAAAAAGCCGAAGAAGCCCAGAGCCCCTAGGCGTCCCGCCAGCCGCCCCCGCAAAAAGAATGGGTGATGGTTTCTGAACAGCCAGCACCGGGCCATCCGCGCACTTCTGCAATCTATGGCCCCACGGCGGGCTTTGGCGTACATTCAGGCGTTCGGCCTGCCGGAGGAGGAGGCGCTGTTCCTCATTGAATGCGATGTACGGGGCAAGAGCTATACCCAGGCCGCGCAGGAACACAATATCTCTCCCGAGGCTATCAAGCGCCGTAGGCGGCGAGCCTACGCGAAAATCGCGGATGAGCTGAATGATATGAAAATGGAATCAAGAACTGGATATCTCTGAAAACTATCCGCCGCCTCTGTCATCTGGCAGGGGCGGCTTTTTGTGACCAAAAAACGACCAAAAGAAGACCTTTTGGCCGATAAGCTTTGTGCTACCATATTGTCAAACAAAGGAGGCGGGATCAAATGGATCAATTTTCGTTTTCCGGATTTTCCGCGTCTGGACTGTTCCCTTGCGTGGTAGACGGAACAGACATCTACCAAACGG
>CATIYU010000322.1 GCA_949739085.1 uncultured Eubacteriales bacterium
CTGTAAATAGAAGTCCCAGACCGCAAATATCTTTTAGTGGTCTGGGATTTTTACTATGTTAGAAAAAATTTGTGTCTTGGGCTTGACATTTGGGTGGCGGAGATCGTGGAACCGGGCGGAGGGCACGCCGATAGAGGTGACCACGCGCTTGTAGTTCTGGTATACGGTGTGGTGGCAGAGGTGCCTGC
Source organism: uncultured Eubacteriales bacterium (assembly GCA_949739085.1). Next base: position 189 of record CATIYU010000322.1, read on the forward strand.
CTGCTTCATCGGTGAACGCCAGACCGCTGTCCTCCCATACCGGATCCACTCGCAGCTGCCACTCCACCTGATGCCTACGCTGGGCTTGCAACAGGCTCATGACGAAGGGAGCCGGAGCAATCACGCGCCCTTTACCGTTCTTTGTGGGAACCAGCGTATAGACGCTGCCACCGGTGGTGGTTTTCTGGAGCTGCTTGTTGGCAGTCAGCGTCCCGCGCTGGAAGTCCACACAATCCTATGTCAGGACTAGGACCTCGCCTTCCCTCATGCCGGTGAACAGTGTGACCAGGAACAGCGTTTCGTAGCGGTAACCCTTTACGGCCTCGATAAGCCGGGCTGTACTGGCTTCATCCAGGTGCCGCAGCTCCTCGTGTTCTACTCTGGGAAGTGTCAGGCACCGGCGGGATTGAATCGCAGATAACCTACAGTGACGGCCCGCTGGAGTGCTTTGTAGAGGATACCGTGGACGTTCTTGATGCTCTTGGCAGACAGACCGGGCTTGTCTCCGCCGGACTGGCTCATGGAGTTGTAGAAGCTCTGGATTGTAGGCGTGATCAGCGTGTCGAGTTTGACGGCTCCCAAAGCTGGGTGAATATGATTCTTGATCTGGCACTGGTACGCTTCCACCGTCCGGGGCCAGACGTGGTTTAGATATTGGGCGGTCCAGAGGATTTCCCGTCCTTCAAGCTGGGGAACCGGACCCCGATCTCCGTAGAAGGTCTCCGGGCGTGGGTACAGGCTCAGGCCAGCAAGGAGTTGTGAATGAGCGAGAACAGAAAAACCCCCGCCAGCGCGGCAACGCTGACAGGGGGCGGTGGAAACAGGGGTAGCTTCCAGGCAGGTCACCACGATAATCCCATTTCGGCGGCTGGCCGTCAACGTATGGGAAAAGACACAACAAGCTATCTACGGGAGCGGATGCCCGCCGGAGAGCTACAGCAGATGATTAAAAATGGCGTCAGCACGGAGGAAATCGTGGCGGCAGTGGAGCGGATAGAGGCCCGAGGGGGGCTGTACATAGCGGGGGATGGGTCCAGAGCCGTCCCTGAGTGGGAGCCGGGAGATAAAAAGTGCCATCCGGCACTGGAGACCATTACCGCCGCCGGCCTGCAAAAAAGGATATACCTCCAATAAAATTTATCGCAGAGCGGTTGATACCTATTGGTCTGAATATCCTGGCCTCTCCGCTGAAATATGGAAAGTCATGGATGGTGCTTGCCCTATGCCTTTCGGTAACTATGGAATGTCAACCTCTCGGCGGCAATGGAGCAGGCCCGGCGGGACGCTGGCCGTGTTCCACCGCCGGAACCGGGAGGGCTGGCGGGTGACGATGGAGCTTCCGGATTGGCTGGAGCTGTACCAAGGAGTACCTGACAAAGGTCAAGCAAGCGGAGCAGGAAGCCCGAAAACAGTCCCGTGAATCCTGGCGTAGCTATCAGGACCAGTGGCGCAGTACCTACAGCGGGGAGGAAAAGGCCGTGCCCACTTGTGGGCACGATGATTATATCCCGGAAAACATCTTCTACCGGCTGGCCATGAAAGCAAAGAACACCGCAGCGGCGTTCTGGGACTAAATACCGCCTTTTTAGGGGGGCCGGAATGTCATGTTTTTACAGGTTCTTTTTTTGGGGGGCTCCTGAATTTTGAGGAGCCCCCCATCATCGCCACAAGTTCCAGTTGCCAGGACAAACCAACTGTTATTTTTACCCCCTAGAAAAGGGGACGATTTCAAATCCACCCCTTTTTCTATAGCTCAACGCGGCCCCCGGCCTTTTTTGTCCCTTTAAAATACCCGTCCGTTTCCTCATATAATTCTTTTGTATTCTCTTAAAATTTTTCTTCTGCATCCAAAACCTTTTGTGCACGCCAGCTTTTGCCCAGTTCCAGAGCCCGGCGGGCCAGTTCACACCCCCGCTTGCGATGATTAAGCGACTTTTCATCTTCTTTGGTTATATCATATCGGAAATACACCACCCAGGCCAGATATCCCAACGTGTACGCCTGCTCTTCCTTGTTGCCGCTTTCCCGTGCCACGGCCACCGCCTTTTCCATCAGCGCCAGCTCTTCGGCCAGAAAGGTGTGATATTTCTTTTGGCGTTCCAAAGAGGTTTTGAAGTTGCTGCTTTTTGAAATACTGATAGCTTTTCTGCCATAAATCTCCCCTTTCACAGTGATATTGTAGACATCCTTCGGGGCTTTCTCAAGGGCTATGTCAATGTACTCAAGAGCCGCATCAAGCTCGTTGTTTTCCATATAAATTACGGCGGCCAGCCAATACAAATACTGTCCGCCGGTATCTCCTTTCTCAGCCAGCGCTTTCTCAATGACGTTTTTGGCCTGAACATACTCCTTTTTGTCATAGTGGCTTCTGGCCTGCTTTGTCCACAATTCCATTCTTTCTTTATGCCTAATCAGGATCTCCGCAGCCTGCTTGCTATGGCCCCGGCGCATCCTTTCCGCTTCACTCGCGTGCTCCACCCCGGTGCGCCGTTCTCTCTCCGCCTGTGCCGTGTCGATTTGATTCGGCCTAAAATGTTCTGCCCAGGCCAGTTGCCCCAACGCGTAGGCGATTTCACGAGGGTCCTTGTTAAGGTGTGCCACTTTGCAGGCCTCCTGGTACACCTCCAGCTCCTTCGCACGAACCTTTTGATACATCTCCTGCAGCGCCGGAGAGGACCCGAACTGGCTGTTTTTCGACAAAGCCAAGGCTTCCCTTCCACAAAATTCTCCTGTACTGCACAGATGGTCGATATTCTTGGGGTCTCGATTCCGTTCCCGATCTATGTACCAGAGGGCGGAATCAATATCATGATTTTTCAAATAAATCTGGGCAGCATCCTTATACAGAGCCGAAGTGACGTGAATGCCCGCTTCACCCAGATGCAGGGCCTTTTCAATCCAAACCCTGGCCTGTGCGTATTCTCCTGTTGCATAGAATATCCTGGCCTGTGCGCTCAGGTCATTGTAATCACGCACAATGGCATTGATGGCCGCGCTCCAGAAGCTGCCGGTATAGCTGGACAGCACGTGCTCCAGCCCGCTGCACTGTTCCGCCTTCGCCTGTGCCGGGTCAATCTGGTCGGGCCGGAAATACTCCGCCCAAGCCAGCCTCTCCAGCACCATAATGTATAGAAGTCCTTCCTCATCCCTTTCATCGTCCGGAAACAGCGCGGCCGAAAGTCCATCCTCAAGTCTATCCTCCGACTTGAGAATGTCTGCCCACTTCCGCACATCCTTCAGCGCGTCATTCAACAGCGCCAGCTCCTGCTTCCGAAGCGCCTGATACTTCGACCGCAGATGTGAAGCGGAGGAAAACCGGCTGTCTTCCGCCAGCTTCCAGGCTTTTATGCCGCAAAGTTGCCCCTTCACCGCAATCAAGAAGGGATGTTCAGGCTCCAGCGCCAAAGCCTTGCCTATGTACAGGGAGGCGGCATCGCAGTCGCCGCACCAGCAGTAAATGTCGGCGGCCATCCCATACAGAAGGCTGTTCGGTTCCACGTCCAACTTCAGGGCGTCTTCTATGTCCGCCCTAGCTTGGTCGTATTTCCGCTCTTCCAGGTAATCGTTGGCGCTCTTCATCAACGTCTTAACCAGCTCGGCGTTTTGCTTCCTTCTCTCGCACCGGGCCTCGAACTCCTTCAGAATCTTCTGGGACCCGCTGTCGAGAGGGCCCAGTTTTTCGGCTTCGCGCAGATGCTGAATCCCTGCCTTCCGGTCCTTCTCCGCCTGCTCCTCATCGATTAAATTTGCCCGGCTATACTCGGCCTTGGCCAGGAACTCCAGTGCAGAGATCCGATCGATCTCGCTGCGTGCCTGTTCGTAGGCGTTCCGGAAGTGCGCCAATTCCTTTGCTCGGAGTTCCTGATATTCCGCCTGCAGCTCTGGAGAGGAGGAAATCCGGCTGTTCTTTGCCAGTTTCCGGGCTTTGCGGCCATAAATGAACCCCTTTAGCATGATGTGCCTCACATATTCAGGTTTCAGCAGCAGAGCCTCATTGATATACTGGAACGCACGCCCATATTCGTCAGTCATACAATAAATGCGGGCGGCCAAGTGGTACTCCTTATTGGTGGGGAGGTCCTTGTCCTGTTCCAGTGCCCGGTCCATGGCGGTTTTTGCCAAGTCATATTCTTCTTTATCATAAAAGTCCTGAGCCCGCTGAAGCAGCTCCGCCTGTTTCGTCCGCCGCTCCTGCGCAGGGTCCGCCTTCGGGGGCGCGCTCCCTGCCAGCGCCTGGTCATAGGCCCGCTTGCTCTCCTCGTCCCGGAAAACCTCCAGAGCGGCCTTGATTACCTCCTGCGTCTCCAGGCTTTTCGCGTCGAACCGGCTCCCCAGCACAGCGTTCTGACGGTTCAGCTCCTGCCGGATTTCCTCCGCGCTCATGTCCTGGCGGATTTCTGAAAACTCCTTGTAGTAATTGTTCATAAAACCCCGTCCTTTTTCGAATTCTCTATTTGCTGAGATTTGAGATGGTTGTCGAAATACTGCTCCGCAGCTGGTCCAGCGCACTTTGGGCCTGCTTCAAATGGTTCGCCGCAGCGCTCAATCCCATTTGACCCTCTCTGCCAAAAACGCTCAGGTCATACATAGCATCCACCACTTCGAGGCAACACATCTTGCACTGCCAGGTGCACTCTGAAGCCTCCGCGTCCGCACGGCGGAGTTCTTGTATGACCGCCTCCACAGAAATCATCTCCACCCTCCTTCCGCAACCTCTTCCGGCACCCACTCGCCGGGCTCCAGAGCACTGATCTCTCCGACCGCATGGCTCAGGCTGCTCTGGGCGGCGGAGAGCTCCGATATCACTCGCTGGCAGCACTTGACCGGCATTTTGCCGCCCACGGCATAGTCCAGCAGGCCAAGCAAATTACGCATCTCTCCCTGAAGCCGGGAAACCTTCTCCAGAATGAATCGCGTCTGTTCAAGGGCATAGTTCCGGGCGCTTTTCTTTTGGGGGTCTTCGACGAAAACTCCGTTCATACGCTCCTCCTACTTTCTCAAATTCTGTATGCAGGCGTCGCAGCTCCGGTCCAGGGCCGTTATGGACACGCCCGCTTTTGCCAAGGCCTGTGAGGCCGAATGGACCGCACTCACGGCATCCTGGCCCGTCCGGCTCCCCCGGACCAGTCCGGCAATCTGGACGCCGTGCCTTCCCAGCTCTTGATTAGCGGCCTCCACCGCCGCGGCCAGCTGTTGGGACTGCTGTTTGATGGAGGATATCTCCTCGACCAGTTCTTGTATGGACAGCATCTGTGTTCCCTCCTCAAATCTTACGGACATAAGCCAGCATGCCCTTTGCGGCTTGCAGCTGCTCAATGGAGCGCCTTACCTCCGCTCTGGTGGCGGACAGCTGCTGGAGCATCTGCCGCTCGTGCTCTTGGGTGCTTCCGGCCAGGGCGCTGCTGACCCTGCCGGTCACGTCGTCCAGCTTGGTGACATAGGCGGAGAGCTGCCCGATCTGCTCGTCAATCCGCCGTTCCGCATTCGTTACCGCCATGATCAACTCCTGCAACATCGACATCTTCAAGTCCTCCCTTCAAAGCCGCTGTCCTCCCGCAGGAAAGCGGCAAAGTTTTCAACATCCTTCCGGGTGACAGGGGCGTAGGGGATAAACTCCATTTCCTCCGCGAACTCCACCGAGTCGCTGACCAGGGCGCGGTTGCTCTGGGCGGTCCACTTTACAAACGGCCCGGTCAGGGACTGCACGGCCCGCTCGTCGATGCGAAGGAACAGCTTGGAGTTGAAGGCGTCGCTGCTCCCGTAGCCAGCCGTCTGCGCCGTGAAGCTGGATGCCTTGACCCACCAGCCGATAAAGTGCAGCCCCCTGGACGGCCCCTTTTCCACAAACGTCTTCAAAATCGAGTCCTGTCCGGGGAAGTCCGGGGTAAAGCTCCACCGGTCCATAGCCGAGCCGAAGACATAGACGGGCGTCTCCAAATCCGCCTGCTCCAGGAGCGTTGTCAGCCGGTTCTCAAAGTCCTCCGGCCAGATGTTCTCAACGGAGCATCCCAGCATTTCCATCAGTTCACCGAAGGCGGGCCAGAACTCCGAAACGCTTTTTCTCTCGAAGTCACAGAAGAGGAACCGGGCCCGCTGCCCCTGCGCCGCCAGGGAGACGGCGATACTCTGCAAAATACCCGCCGCATGGTTGCAATCCGAGTCCGGCGTGCCGATGACGGCGATGTTTCGCCCGGGGTCGTCCGACAGCGGCAGCACAATTCGCTCGCCATCCACCGAGATCTTGTCCCCCGCAAAGGCCGCCGGGACATTCCCGCCTCTTTTCCGCAGCGCCCTCAAGCGCTCCAGGCCGCTGGAGATGGTAATCCTCCGGTCGCTCTCGAAGGCATACGGCGCCGGGAACTCCCCGCGGGCTTTTTCCCACCAGATTTCCCGCCAGGACCGCAAAACCTCCTCGTCCGCAAACGCGACCATAGTAGTCCGGTTCTGGGAAACCTCGCCATAGTCCAGGTTCACCACGGCCTCCCGGGGGTTCAGGAAAGCCGCCGCCGGGTTGTTGATTCCCAGGGTCTGCAAGGACTCGGAGACGGAGTTCTTTAGGGCGATCCGGATGGGAATCTGGCCGAAAACGCTCTCCCGGCGCTGGGACAAAAAGACACTCCCGCTGAGGGTCTGGGAGGCCAGGATGAAGTGGATGCCCGCCGCCCGGAAGAGGCGCACGGATTTTTCCAGCAGCTCCGCCGCCTTCTGTCCAGCCTGCATATCCTCCCCAAACATCATCTGAAACTCGTCGATGATGGTCAC
>CATIYU010000323.1 GCA_949739085.1 uncultured Eubacteriales bacterium
CCTGGACTTCATCGAGCGGGTCAAGACCCAGCAGAAAAACTGGATTGGCCGCTCCACCGGCGCGGAGGTCACTTTTAAGGCCACCACCGGCGACGAAATCGTGGTCTTCACCACCCGGCCCGACACCCTCTTCGGCGCCACCTATATGGTGCTCTCCCCGGAGCACGAGCTTCTCAAGAAGTGGATGCCCCTGCTGCAAAACGGCGAGGAGGTACGCGCCTACCAGAAGGCCGCCGCCTCCAAGTCCGACTTGGAGCGCACGGAGCTGAACAAGGAGAAGACTGGCGTGCGCCTGGCGGGCGTGGCGGGCGTCAACCCGGTCACGGGCCGGGAAATCCCCATCTTCATCTCCGACTACGTTCTCTCCACCTACGGCACCGGGGCCATTATGGCCGGCCCCGCCCACGACAGCCGGGACTGGGAATTCGCCAAGAAGTTCGGATGCGAGATTATCGAGGTAGTCTCCGGCGGCGAGGACGTGCAGAAGGCGGCCTTTACCGCCAAGGACGAGACCGGCGTCCTCGTCAACTCCGAATTCCTCAACGGCCTGACCGTTAGGGACGCCATTCCCGTTATCACCAAGTGGTTAGAGGAGCAGGGCATCGGCGAGGCCAAGGTCAACTACAAGCTGCGGGACTGGGTGTTCTCCCGCCCGCGCTACTGGGGCGAGCCCATCCCCATGGTGTACTGTGAAACATGCGGCTGGCAGCCCCTGCCGGAGGACCAGCTCCCTCTGCTGCTGCCGGAGGTGGAGAGCTACGAGCCCACCGGCGACGGCGAGAGCCCCATCAGCAAGATGACGGACTGGGTAGCCACCACCTGCCCCTGCTGCGGAGGACCAGCCCGGCGGGAGACGGACACCATGCCCCAGTGGGCGGGCTCCAGCTGGTATTTCCTGCGCTACATGGACCCCCACAACAGCAATGCTTTGGCCTCTAAAGAAGCCCTCAACTACTGGTCCCCGGTGGACTGGTACAATGGCGGCATGGAGCACACCACCCTCCACCTGCTCTACAGCCGCTTCTGGCATAAGTTCCTCTATGACCTGGGCCTCGTCCCCACCGAGGAGCCCTACCGGAAGCGCACCAGCCACGGCATGATTTTGGGCGAGGGCGGGGAGAAGATGAGCAAGAGCCGGGGCAACGTGGTCAACCCCAACGACATCGTTGCCGCCTACGGCGCGGACACCTTGCGGCTCTATATCATGTTCATCGGCGACTTTGAGAAAGCCGCCGCCTGGTCCGACAACGCGGTGAAGGGCTGCAAGCGGTTTTTGGACCGGGTCTGGAACCTGGCGGAAAGCTGCGAGACCAGTCCGGACTACACCCCGGCCCATGAGCCAGCCATCCATAAGACCATCAAAAAGGTGGCGGACGACATCGAGGCCATGAAATTCAACACCGCTATCGCCGCCATGATGAGCCTCGTCAACGACTTCTACGCGGGCGGCTGCTCCCGGGGCGACCTTCGCACTCTGGTTCTGCTGCTCAGCCCCTTCGCCCCCCATATCTGTGAGGAGCTGTGGGAGCTTCTGGGCTTCGCGGTGGAGACGGGCAAAATGGTCTGTCAGATGCCCTGGCCGGTCTACGATGAGAGCAAAACCGCCGCCGCCACGGTGGAAATGGCGGTGCAGGTCCAGGGCAAACTGCGGGGGACCATCCAAACGCCTGTGGACAGCGGCGAGGAGGCCGTGGTGGAGGCCGCCAAGGCCGTGGACAAGGTGGCCCGGGCCATAGAGGGCATGGAGATTGTGAAGGTCATTCATGTGAAAAACAAGCTGGTGAACCTGATTGTGAAGCCGGCAAAATAGAGAAGCACCGATGGAATGGCGTGATATGCTCAGCATATCGCGCCATTCCATCAAAATAATGCTTGACTTGGAGCGCCCTCAAAGTGATAGGCTAACGGAGAGGCTGTCTCAGCGAGGCGGCAGACTAGAAGGAGGAGACAAACGATATGCAATACCGTACATTGGGCCGCACCGGCATTCAGGTGAGTGAGATTGGCATGGGCTGCGAGGGCTTCATCGGCAAGTCCCCGGAACAGGTCCGGGAGATGGTGGACGTTATGGAGGCGGCGGGGGTCAACTGCATCGACCTGTACACCCCGGACCCCTCCGTCCAGGAGAGTCTGGGCAGGGCTCTGGAGGGCCGCCGGGAGAAATTTGTCCTCCAAGCCCACATCTGCACCATCTGGCAGAACGGCCAGTACAAGCGCACCCGGGACATGGCGGAGGTAAAGGAGGGCTTTTCCGGCCAGCTGCGCCGCCTGGGGACGGACCGGGTAGAGATTGGCATGATCCACTACGTGGACTCCCTGGAGGACTGGGAACGGGTGATTCGGGACGGAGTGATGGACTACGCCCTGTCGCTGAAGCAGGCGGGAGCCATCGGCTGCATCGGCCTCTCCAGCCACAACCCCCAGGTGGCCATGGCGGCGGTGAACACGGGGCTCATCGACGTGCTGATGTTCAGCGTCAACCCCTGCTACGAC
>CATIYU010000324.1 GCA_949739085.1 uncultured Eubacteriales bacterium
CCCCGGCGTCCAGGGAGTTTTCCACCAGCTCCTTCACCACGCTGCTGGGCCGCTCCACCACCTCTCCGGCGGCAATGAGGTCCGCCACATGGGGGGCCAGCTGTTGAATATGGGGCATAGCGCGCCTCCTTCTCTCAAATCCCTTCGTTACACCCAGATACCGAACTCTCCGTACTGGAACCGCCCGCCGCCGTGGCGCAGCAGCCCCCGGTCCCGCAGCTCCCGGAAGGCGTCCCGGATTCTCCCCAGAATTTCCGGCTGGATGTCCAGGCTGTGGTGGCCGGGGAACACCCGCTTCACCGGCAGGTCCGCCACACGCTCCATAGATGCGAGATAGGCCGCCGGGTCTGTGGACGGGTAATAGGCGAACAGCTCGTCCTTGTAGACCAGATCTCCAGTAAAGAGGTATCCCGTCTCCCGCTCAAAAAAGCACATATGCCCCGGGGAGTGGCCCGGGGTGTGGAGGACCTCCAGCCGCCGTCCGCCTAAGTCAAGGCTTTCCCCGTCCCCGAGGACTCGGGAGGGCGTCCCCTGGAACAGCTCATAGTTCTGGATGGAAAAGTCCGCCGGCGGGTCGCAGCGGTCCAGCACCATCTCCCGCACCATCCCCAGTGGCAGGGGGAACTGACCCTCCAGCCAGGAGATTTCCGCACTGTGGGCGTAAAACTCCGGAAAATATTGGTGACCGCCGATGTGGTCCCAGTGGACGTGGGTGGCCACAGCCGCCACCGGCAGGTCCGTCAGGGCCTGCACCTCCGCCGAGATGTCGCAGATTCCCAGCCCCGTGTCAATGAGCAGCGCCTTTTCACCGCCGCGGAGCAGGTAGCAGTGGGTCTCCTCCCAGTGGCGGTATTCGCTGATGGAATAGGTATTCTCATCTATTTTCTCAACTGTAAACCAATTTTCTTCTATGCTTCAGCCCTCCTCCCGTCTTCCCGCGCGGCGTTCCCTCCGTTATGGCCTCATAGGTCTCTTGAAATATCTTGTGTTGCAATACCGCAGCCCCATCGTCAGGAGCCGCCTATTGCAGCTTCTGCCTCAGCTCGTAGAGCAAATTGAGCGCCTCCAGGGACGTGAGGGTCTCCGGCTGGACGCGGCGGAGCCGGTCCACCACCTCCGCCTCCCTCAGAGCCTCCAGGGACACCTGATCCGCTGCGGGTGGAGCGGCGGGGGGCGGCAGAACGTGCCCGCCCTGGCCCTCCAGCTCCTTGAGGATAGCCCGGGCTTTTTTCACCACGTTTTCCGGCAGGCCCGCCAGCTTGGCCACCTCGATGCCGTAACTTCTGTCCGCGCCGCCGGGGAGGATTTTGCGCAGGAAGATGATCTCCTCCCCCCTGCTCTTGATGGCGATGTTATAGTTTTTCACGCCGGGGAGGCTGTGTTCCAGTTCGGTGAGCTCATGGTAGTGGGTGGCGAACAGGGTCTTGGCTCCCAGCTTTTTCCGGTCCGCGCAGTGCTCCAGCACGGCCCGGGCGATGCTCATGCCGTCAAAGGTGCTGGTGCCCCGGCCGATTTCGTCCAGGATGAGGAGGCTCTTGGCGGTGGCGTGCTTAAGGATATCCGCTACCTCGGTCATCTCCACCATGAAGGTGGACTGCCCGGCGCTCAGGTCGTCGCTTGCGCCGATGCGGGTAAAAATCCGGTCCACCACGCCGATTCTGGCGGCCCTGGCGGGGACGAAGGACCCGATCTGGGCCATGAGAGTGATGAGGGCCACCTGACGCATGTAGGTGGATTTGCCCGCCATGTTGGGCCCGGTGATGATCGCCACCCGGTCCTCCCGCTCCCCCATGTAGGTATCGTTGGGGACAAAGAGGCTCCCCTTGAGCATTTTCTCCACCACGGGGTGGCGGCCGTCGTGGATTTCGATGGCCCCGCTCTCGTCCACCAGTGGGCGGCAGTAGTTGTTTCTGGCCGCTACGGCGGCGAAGGAGCACAGGGTGTCCAGCTCCGCCACGGCGGCGGCGGTGGCCTGAATGCGGCCCATCTGGGCCCCCACCTGTTCCCGCAGCGCCTGGAAGAGCTCGTACTCCAGGGCCACCACCCGGTCGCTGGCGGTGAGGATAGTGTGCTCCAGGTCCTTCAGCTCCTGGGTGATGTATCGCTCGCAGTTGGCCAGGGTCTGCTTGCGGATGTACGTCTCCGGCACCTGGCTGTAGTAGGACTTGCTGACCTCGATGTAGTAGCCGAAGACCTTGTTATAGCCCGCCTTGAGGCTCTTGATGCCGGTTTTTTCCTTCTCCCGGGCCTCCACTCCGGCGATGACGCTCTTGCCGCCGCTGAGGATGTCGTGGAGCTGGTCCACCTCCTGGCTGTAGCCCGCCTGGATAAAGCCCCCCTCCCGGACGGAGAAGGGCGGATCGTCCACAATCGCGCTTTCAATCAGGTCGTGCACGTCCTGCAAGGGATCGATGCCGTCCCGCGTTTCACACAGCAGGG
>CATIYU010000325.1 GCA_949739085.1 uncultured Eubacteriales bacterium
AACAGCTTCCGGGTCTGGGCCTCCACGCCCTTGGCGGCGTCGATGACCATGACGGCGGAGTCCGCCGCCATAAGGGTGCGGTAGGTGTCCTCGGAGAAGTCCTGGTGGCCGGGGGTGTCCAGAATATTGACACAGAAGCCCCCGTGCTGGAACTGCATCACTGAGCTGGTGACGGAGATGCCCCGCTGGCGCTCAATCTCCATCCAGTCGCTGGTTGCGGAACGGGCCCGCTTGCCCTTCACCTCCCCGGCCTGGGCGATGGCCCCGCCGTAGAGGAGGAATTTTTCCGTCAGGGTGGTTTTGCCGGCGTCGGGGTGAGAGATGATGGCAAAGGTCCGCCGCCGGGTGATTTCGTCTTGGATACTCATGGATAACTCCTACTATATATAAATTCAGCGTCCCGCCGCGGCTAGGAGAAGCTCCAGAAGCCCCTCGGGGGTCTCGGGCACAAGGGCCGCCCCCTCCTCCAGCAGCTCCGCCATGGAGCGGTAACCCCAGGGCGCGGCGGCGGGCAGCATCCCCGCGGCCAGGGCGAAGGCCATATCCGTGCCGCTGTCGCCCACGTAGGCGATCTCCGCCGGGGGCAGGGCCAGGGCCTCCAGCACCGGCGCGGCGGCGGCGGGGTCCGGCTTCAAGGGACGGCCATCCACCCGGCCTAGCACGCAGCGAAAAGGGATATCGGGAAAGTAGTGCCTCACGATGCGCTGTGCCGGGGCCTGGGTCTTATTGCTGAGCACCCCCAGGGCCAGTCCCCGGCGGACCAATCCGTCCAACAGTTCCCGGACGCCGGGATATGGGGCCGTCTGCTCCATACAGTGGCCAGGGTAGCGCTCCAGATAGGCGGCCAGGACCCGCTCCCGGACCTCCTCCGGGCAGTCCTGGGGCAGGGCTCTGCTCACCGCCTCCCGGATGCCGCTGCCGACAAATTGTTCGCAGGCCCGGACCGGATGGGTGGGCAGGCCACAGCGTTCCAGGGCGCAGTTCAGGGCGGCGGCGATGTCTGGAATGGTGTCCAGCAGGGTGCCGTCCAGGTCAAATACGACAGCTTTGATCATGGGGTTCTTCCTCCCGGTTAAAAACAAAAAATTGACAGTCCACCCCTCATTATAATACAGCCGGTGTGGATTGTCAATTTTTTCAGCGGATATGCCGGATTTTGGTTACAAGCCGGTCATAGGCCCGGCGGGGAGCGCTCCGGAGGTCCGGGGCCAGCTCCCCCCCGGCCAGCGCCGCCGCAGCCTCCGTCACCTGGTAGAGATTCAGAGCCCCGGTCTGGAGCTTCAGGCCGGGGATGTCCGACGCAAAGGCCTGGAGGCACCGGCTGATCTGCTGGGCCCCCCAGGAGCGGCTGCCCTCCAGCCGGGAGGCCAGCCGCTTGAGCAGGACCTCCCGGCTGGCGCAGAGGATGATGTGCCGGACCTCGAAGTCCTGGGCCAGCGCCCCAATCAGCTCCTCGTAGTAGGCACGGTTGGTGACGGTCATGGGCACGATGACGTCCCCCTTATAGCGCTCCGCCATATAGCGCAGCATCTCCAGATTGAAGCGCCGCCACAGGGGGCAATCCTGGAAGTCGCTGGTGAGGAGGGCGGGGGGCAGGTTTTTCCGGATGAAGAAGCCGGCGTTCTCCGGGTCGTACACGTAGGAACCTGGCAGACGGCGGTGGAGCTCATAGGCCGTCTGGGTCTTGCCCGCGCCAAAGGCCCCGTTGAGCCAGATAATCATACTTGTTACCTCCGTATTTTCCCGGCGGCGCGCCGCTCTGTTACGGCGTCTGGGACAGCAGGTCCCCGTAGAGAAATTCCCGCCGCCAGTAGTGCTGGAGATACTGGAAGCTCTGGAACAGCTCCCCCCGCTCCGCCGGAATGACGCTGGTGAGAACGCCGTCCACCATATAGCGGTCGTTGGTGGTGGCGATGGGAAACACCTCCATAAACCCATCCATAGCCTGCATATAGGCGGGGCCCTCCCAGCCCAGCTGCTGGAACACCAGGTTCATGAGATAGCAGGGGGAGATAGACGGGCCCTCCCCCGCCACGTCGTGGCCCAACAGCTCCTTAGCCGCGTCGTTGGCCCAGATGAGATACCGGGTGGAGTAGTGGGTATAAAAACCGGCGTCCGTGCCCGGGTCGATGTCCATGCCCAGTTCCTCATAGAAGACGTTGCCGTCCCCCATCCAGGGGAGGTGGTCGCCAAAGGTGACCAGCACCACTGGCTCCGGGTCGCGCCGCAGGTCCTCCACCAGTTTCATAAGCTCCGCGTCGCCGTCCTGGATGGCGGAGAGGTAGTGGTTCATGGCGCTCTTGCAGGCGTCGGAGTAGTCCCCGGTCAGGTGGGTCATCCACTCGTAGCCCGTGGTACTGTAAGGGCCGTGGCTCTGGACGTTCAGCACAAAGGAGAAGTAGGGCTCTCCCGCCGCCGCGCTGGCCTGGAAGTCCCTGTAGACCTCCGGATAGAGGATGGAATCCTCCGGGAGGGCCGCGCTGGTGAGCGTTTCGTAGTCCCCCTCCAGGAACCGGTACCGCTCAAAGCCCAGATAGCCGTTGATATTCTGCCGGTTGTAGAACCACTGGTAGTAGGGGTGGCTGCCCTCCACCCGGTAGCCCTGGCCCCGGAGGTACCAGAGGTAGGAGTTGGCATTGCCCCGGAAGTTTTTCAGCTGATAGTTGCCGGTGAGGAAGCAGCGCTCCGTGTCGATGGTGCCCCCGGCGAAAATGTTGGTCACCAGGTCCCCGGTGAGGCTCTCCGCCTCCAGCTGGTGGTAGAGGTCGTAGACGGCGGGGTCCAGGCCGTCAATGCCGTACTGGGAGAAGTCGGCGTAAGCCTCCCGCATAATAGCGATAATGTTGATTTTCCGGTCCTCCGGAATGTCCGCGTCCTGGTAGGCGGAGAGGAGGTCCTGTGCCTGGGCCTTGGTATAGCCCTCCGGCGGGGTCTCCACAAAGTCGGTAATGCTGTGGAGGAAGGGGTAGAGGAAGCCGTGGGCGATATAGTTCTGAGTGGCGCTCCACTGGTTAAGACGCTCGTAGTTGGAGACCGCGTTGTAGACGCCGGGGCTCAGGTACGCCGGGACCAGGCACGCCGCCGCGGCTGCGGAGACCGCCGGGGCGATAAGACGCAGCTTCCAGCCCCGGGCTGTTCCGGGGGCCAGCAGCCACAGCAGTACGCCGCCCAGCAGAAAACAGAAAACAACCAGCAAAATACTTCCGTCAATAAACAATTTGTAGTGGCCGCTCCCGGCCATGTTCTGGGCCTCCCGCAGGTTCAGCATGTCCTCGAAGTACAGCGGGTCGTCCCGAAATTGGAGCTTGAAGTAGTTGCCCAAGCCGAAGCCCAGGAAGATGCCGCCGCTCAGCAAAAAGGCGGAATAGGCCCTGCCGGTGAGCCCGTAGAACAGAAGGGCCAGCAAAACTACGGGGAGGGTGTTGAGCAGCAGCGTCTGCCACTGGAGCAGATAGCCCAGCAGGGCCCGCTTGGAATAGGGGCCCACCGCCAGCACTAGCAGCGCCAGGCCCATGCAGAACCCGGCGCAGGCCAGCAGTGCCGGGGGATAGGCGTGGTATACGGTCCGCTTCCACCGGGGCCAGGATGGGTCCGCCTCCCGGCGCAGAAGAAAAATGGTATCATAGAAATTTTTCAACAGTTTGCCCTCCGCTGTTTTGTTTGCTTTCCTGCATTATAGTAGCTTTTCCAGTTTCCGGCAAGGGATACATTCTTAGGATTTGTTTATGTTTCCTTAAAATTCTGCGTGGGATGGAAAAGTCCCTATTTTGACCATACCATATAGTTTCACAAATGTCAACCTTCTTTTTGAGCCCGCTCCAGGCGGGAGAACAGGAGCGGCGGCGTCCCCAAGGGGAACGCCGCCGTATCTTCAGGATACGCTCAGCCGGTATAGTAGGGGCAGCGGGCCCGCAGGCACTGCCGGTTCTCCCCAGACCAGCGGCACCGGATCTCCTCCGGCAGTTCCATTTCTACCCCCAGATGCTCCCGGACAAACTCTGCCGCCGCCTTGACGGCGGTGAAGGAGTTGCGCTTGCAGCACCGGGGGCCGCCTGTCTCGCCAATCTTCTCCAGAGCCGCCGCCGTGATCCGGTTGGCCAGCCCCCAGCTGTTCCCGGAGAGAGGGGTGGTGTTGGTGGCAATGCTGAGGAACATGCCCGCGCTCACCGCCGCCCCGCAGCAGCCCCAGAAGCCGCAGGAGCCGCCCGGGTATTTCCCTCCCCGGGCCTTCATCTCCTGGAGGGCGGGGAGCAGGTCCAGCTCCCCGCCGGCGTTGCGGTAGGCGGCGAGAAGGGCCGCGCCCACCATGATGTGGTGCTCATTGCCGTGCATATAGATATAGGGGTGGTCCATCATCTCCTGCACCATGGCAATGGGGTTTTTCGATTGGGTCTCCCGGCAGTAGTCCAAGATGGCCTTCACACCCCGCTCCGCGTGGCAAGCGTCGCAGATATAGTGGCCGTCCTCGCAGCTGGCGTTGCTGGCAAAGACCTTCCCACAGGCGGAACAAGTCATCTCCCGCTCTGTCTCAAAGTAGCGCAGAGGCTTTCCGCACACCAGACAGGCTCCTATAGCTCTATTTGCCATATTAGTACACCAGGCGCTCCGCCAGCCAGCTCCGCAGCTGGCTGATGGGCAGGCGGACCTGCTTCATGCTGTCCCGCTCCCGGACGGTGACGCAGTTGTCGGCGGGGGTCTTCTCATCGCCCACGGTCTCGAAGTCCACGGTGATGCAGAAGGGGGTGCCCACCTCGTCCTGACGGCGGTAGCGCTTACCTATGGAGCCGGCGTCGTCGTAGTCCACCATCCAATCCCGGCTGAGTTCCGCCAGGATCTCCTGAGCCTTGCCTGCCAGCTTCTTCGACAGGGGCAGCACCGCCGCCTTGAAGGGCGCCAGGGCCGGATGGAGGCGGAGAACCGTGCGCACGTCGTTTTTCTCCGCGTCCACGACCTCCTCGTCGTAGGCGTTGCACAAAAAGGCCAGCAGCATCCGCTCCACGCCCAGGGAGGGCTCGATAACGTAGGGAATATAGCGCTCGTTGGCCTCCTGGTCAAAGTAGCTCAGGTCCTTGCCGGAGGTGGTCTGATGGGCGGTGAGGTCGAAGCTGGTGCGGCTGGCCACCCCCCACAGCTCGCCCCACTCGGTGAAGGGGAAGGCGAACTCGAAGTCCGTGGTGGCGTTGGAATAGTGGCTCAGCTCCTCCGGGTCGTGGTCCCGCAGGCGCAAGTTCTCCTCTTTGATGCCCAGGTCCAG
Source organism: uncultured Eubacteriales bacterium (assembly GCA_949739085.1). The sequence goes on from CATIYU010000325.1 coordinate 5,255, forward strand.
CAGCCACTGGCGGCAGAAGTTTTTCCAGTATTTGAACCACTCCAGCTCGGTGCCCGGCTGGCAGAAGAACTCCAGCTCCATCTGCTCGAATTCCCGGGTGCGGAAGATGAAGTTGCCCGGCGTGATCTCGTTGCGGAAGCTCTTGCCGATCTGGCAGACGCCGAAGGGCAGCTTCCGGCGGGTGGAGCGCTGGACGTTGACAAAGTTGGTAAAAATGCCCTGGGCGGTCTCCGGGCGGAGGTAGACGGTATTCTTGGCGTCCTCCGTGACCCCC
>CATIYU010000326.1 GCA_949739085.1 uncultured Eubacteriales bacterium
TCTCTCCCGTTGTCGCCCTGGCGGGCGTTATTCTGCGCACCCGGAACAAGAGCGGCCGCCGCCGCAGCGCCGGGTCCATTATGGTGGGTTTCGCCATCCTGATGTACGGCACCACCATGATGAAAAACGCGGTAAGCCCCCTGGCGGACATGCCGGAATTCACCTCCATCCTCACCGCCTTCACCAACCCCTTCGTGGGCGTGGCAGTGGGCGCGGTGCTCACTGCGGCCCTCCACTCCTCCGCTGCCTCCGTGGGCATCCTACAGGCCCTCTCTATGACCGGCGGCATCACCTACGGCATGGCCCTGCCCATCATCATGGGTCAGAACATCGGCACCTGTATGACCGCCCTCCTCTCCAGCGTGGGCGGCAACCGCAACGCCCGCCGGGTGTCCGTTATCCACATCTCCTTTAACCTCATTGGTACGGCGGGGGGGCTGGCCGGGTTCTACGGCGCGGGCCTCTTCATCGACTTTTCCTTTATGGACAGCGTCATCCACCCCACGGGCATCGCCGTGGTCCACAGCATCTTCAACATCGCCACCACCGCCCTGCTCCTGCCCTTCTCCAAGCAGCTGGAGCGGCTGGCCTATCTGGTCGTCAAGGAGGACAGCGGTGAGAAGCCGAAGTACACCTTCGTGGACTCCCGCCTGCTGGCCACGCCCTCCGTGGCCATCGCGGAGTGCGGCAACAAGACGGTGGAGATGGCGGAGCTGGCCAAGACCACGATTCTCCAGGCGCTGAGCCTTCTCAGCAGCTACGACGAAAAGGTGGCCGGTGAGGTCCGGGAAAACGAGGAGCGGCTGGACATGTACGAGGACAAGCTGGGCACCATTCTGGTGCAGCTGGGCAGCAAGTCCGCCTCCGACGAGGACAGCCGCAACGTCTCCAAGCAGCTCCACACCATCGGGGATTTTGAGCGCATCGGTGACCACGCCCTGAATCTGGTGGGCACCGCCCAGGAGATCTACGAGAAGGAAATCCGCTTCTCCGGCCCCGCCTCTGGGGAGCTGAGCACCCTCCTGGCCGCCCTGACGGAAATCCTGGACGTCACCACCCGGGCCTTCGCCCAAAACGACCTGAGCTTGGCTGTGAAGGTGGAGCCGCTGGAGCAGGTGATTGACTACCTCATCTCCCACATCAAGTCCAACCACATCGACCGCCTGCAAAAGGGCGACTGCACCATTGAGATGGGCTTCGTCCTCTCCGACCTGCTGACAAACTGCGAGCGGGTCAGCGACCACTGCTCCAACATCGCTGTCGCCCAAATCGAGACCGCCCAGAACGCCTATCAGGCTCACGAGTACCTCAGCGGCGTGAAAAACGCCGGAAACGACGCTTTCCAGTCCGCGTTCGACGCCTATATGGAGCGCTACAAGCTGGCAAAGGAGCCGGTCTAACGCCTGTACATACCACCCGCCGCCAGCAAAACCGGGCCCCCCTTGCAGGAACACTGCAAAGGGGGCTCTTGTTGCCCCTGCCGGGGGTGAAAACTAATTGAAGGACTTGGGCTGGCTGCCCTGGGTGGCGAAGGTAAGGCCCGGACAACAGCTTGCTGGACATTCCTGCACTGGTAGAGCCTGGATTCCACTTCGGCCACCTCGACACACTTTCCATAAATCATGATCTGCGTATCCTTCCGATGGAGGAACGCAATATCTCCGTTGGGCCCCAGGAAGCCGTAGATCTGATCGCTGTCTACGGTAAAACTCAGGTCTGACACCGCCAGATGTTCTCCATAGCGTTTGGTCAGATGCGATAGTTCGATCAAAAGTGTCCCCTCCTTCAGGTTAGGATGGAGACATTATAGCGGGCCAACTTAAAAGCAAGTTAAAAGGAAAAATTGACCGCAAGCGATTGACAAAATTTCGAAAGCCTGCTATTGTTATGACCGTCAGGAGGGACAGCCAATGGAACAGCAGCGGGACTGCGGATTGTTGATGAAACAAATCCACGATGAGATGCGGAAAAACGCCAACAACGCTCTGCGTCCTCAAGGCGTCACCTTGGTCCAGCTAGACGCTCTGACAAAGCTGGACCAGGCCCCGGAGGGACAGCGTTCGCTAAAAGAACTGGAACAAATTCTTCATGTGGCCCAGTCCACGGCGGCAGGAATTGTGGCCCGGCTGGAGCAGAAAGGTCTTGCAGAGGGTTTCGGGGATGCAGGGGACCGGCGGGTCAAGCGGGTAAAGATCA
>CATIYU010000327.1 GCA_949739085.1 uncultured Eubacteriales bacterium
CCAGCGCGTGGCGATTGGCCGTGCTATCGTCCGCAACCCCAAGGTGTTCCTCATGGACGAGCCTCTCTCCAACCTGGACGCCAAGCTGCGCAACCAGATGCGCGCGGAGATCATCAAGCTCCGTCAGAAGATCGACACCACCTTTATCTACGTCACCCACGACCAGACCGAGGCTATGACCCTGGGCGACCGTATCGTCATCATGCGCGACGGCTTCATCCAGCAGATCGGCACGCCTCAGGAGGTCTTTGACCACCCCGCCAACCTGTTCGTGGCCGGCTTCATTGGCACCCCGATGATGAACTTCTTCGACGCCAAGCTGGAGAAGGATTCCGCTGGCTACTATGTCACCGTAGCCGGTGCCCGCATGGAGCTGCCCGCCGATAAGCAGGAGATCCTCAAGAAGCGGAACACCGCTCCCCAGGATGTCACTCTGGGTATTCGTCCGGACCACATCACCATGTGCGACGCCAGCGCCCCCCACGCCCTGTCCGCCACGGTGGATGTCACTGAGCTCATGGGCGCTACCATCCACATGCACGTCAACGTGGCCGGTAGGGACGCCATCATCATCCTGCCCACCATCGACCTCACCGGCGAGCAGAAGAACCTGGGCTACGGCGCGAAGATCAACATCACTTTCAACGGCAACGTGATGCACCTCTTCAGCAAGGCCGACGAGAAGAGCCTCCTTCCCCTGTAAACTACACGCATACATATAGCCAAGGGCCCCGGAGATTCACTCCGGGGCCCTATCTTCTGGAGACGCATTGAAATTCTGGCGGGATTGTGGTACAATAGCCCACGCTGCATACAAGCGGAGAGGAGGCGGTGTCATGGACCCTGTCCCAAAATCCCTGAACGCCATGGCCGGGCCCCTGCTGGCCTGGTACGGCGTCAATAAGCGAACCCTGCCCTGGCGGGGGACCCGGGACCCCTATCAGGTCTGGGTCTCCGAGGTCATGCTCCAGCAGACCCGGGTGGCGGCGGTCATCCCCTACTACCAGCGCTGGATGGATGCGCTGCCCACAGTGGAGGCCCTGGCGGCGGTGGACAGCGAGCGGCTAATGAAGCTGTGGCAGGGTCTTGGCTACTACAGCCGGGCCAGAAACCTGCAAAAGGCGGCCCAGGTTGTGGTTGCGGACTACGCCGGACGGTTCCCAGAGAGCCTGGACGCGCTCCTCAAGCTGCCCGGCGTGGGGGACTACACCGCTGGTGCTATTGCCTCCATCGCCTTCGGCCTGCCGGTCCCCGCCGTGGACGGCAATGTACTGCGGGTGGCGGCCCGGGTGGCGGCAGTCCGGGAGAATATTCTGGACCCACAGGTGCGGAAAACCTTCCGGGCCTGGATGGCGCGGGCCGTGCCTCCGGCGTGTCCGGGGGAGTTCAACCAGGCGCTGATGGATTTAGGGGCAACGGTATGCCTGCCCAACGGTGTCCCGGACTGCGGGCGGTGCCCGCTGGCGGAGATCTGTCAGGCGAACCAGCTGGGCCTCCAGGGCACTCTGCCGGTCCGGGCTAAAAAGGCTGGGCGGCGGCGGGAGAACCTGACGGTCTACCTGTTGGTGCGGGACGGCAGGACCGCCCTGCGGCGGAGGCCGGACCAGGGATTGCTGGCAGGGCTGTGGGAATTCCCCTACGTGCAGGGGACGCTGGACGAGGACGGCGCCGGGTCCCCTCTGGCGGACTGGGGGCTCCGCCCCCTGAATTGGCGGAAAAAAATACCGGCCAAGCATATTTTCACCCACGTAGAGTGGCATATGACCGGTTACCTGCTGGCCGTGGAGGGGGACTGCCCGGACTTTTACTGGGCAGACCAAGCGGCGCTGGACAAGCTGGCGGTGCCCTCCGCCTTTGGCAAGTACATGGCGGAGATCAGAGCCGCCCTGGCGGACGGCACGGCCTAGAGCAGATTACATAGGAGAGGGAAAAGGATGGCACAGCTTTACTTCAAATACGGGGCCATGGGCTCCAGCAAGACCGCCAACGCACTGATGGTCCATTTCAACTACGAGGAGCGGGGACAGGCCGCCCTGATGGTCAAACCCCGGCTGGACACCCGGGACGGCGACCACATGGTCCGCTCCCGGATTGGCCTCACCCACCCCTGCGTTTACTTTGACGAGATGCGGGTCATGCCCGAGGAGGATCTGAAAAAATACGGCTGCATCATCGTAGACGAGGCCCAATTCCTCAGCCGTGAGGAGGTCCACTACCTGGTCCATTTGGTGGACGGCTGCGGCATCCCGGTGATGTGCTACGGCCTGCGGGCGGATTTCAAGGGAGAGCTGTTCCCGGGAAGCCAAGAGCTGCTAGTTATGGCCGACAAGATCGAGGAGGTGAAAACCATCTGCTGGTGCGGCAAAAAAGCCACCTTTAACGCCCGGTTTGACGGGGAGGGAAAGGTCCTCAAGGAGGGGGAGCAGGTGGTTCTGGGAGCCAACGACAAGTATATTGGCCTCTGCCGCATGCACTGGATGGCCGGGGACTTGGGCCCGGACTTCAACCTACAGGGCACGGGGGACTAGAATGCCCATGATAAAACGTCCGGCGCACAGTAAGCGCCGGACGCTCTTTTTCCGTCTATTGGGTGTCGCTGGATGCCTTGAGACGCTCCAAACGCACAAAAAAGGTATTGACACCACCAGAGCTCTCCGCCCAGATTTTGCCGCCGTGGGCCTCCACAATCCCCTGGGCAATGGCCAACCCCAAGCCGCAGCCGCCTCGAGGCCGGGCCTGGTCCAGGCGGCAAAACCGCTTGAAAATCTTTTTCAGGTCCTCCCCGCTGATGTCCTCCCCGGGGTTGGAGACCCACATCCGGCAGCTCCGGTTCCCTGTCCGCCGGATGCCTGCCGACACCCGGCCCTGCGGGGCGGAGTACTTCCGGGCGTTGTCCAGCAGTATGTCCAGCACCTGCCGCAGATGGAGGGCGCTGCCCTGGACCAGGATGCCCTCCTCAATCTCACTCTCCAGCGTCAGCCCCTGCTCGAAAAAGATGGGTTCAAAGGGCAGGAGCGCATCCGAGACCAAGCGGCTCAGATCCACTGGCTCCAGGGCCGTCTCCGGGAGACCGGCATCCACCCGGGCCAGATCCAAAAGGTTCTCAACGAGGCCCCGCATCTGCCGGGACATGGTGAGGATGTTCCCGGCGAACCGGGCCCGGTCCGCCTCGCTCTGCCCTCCATTTTGCAGCAGCTCGGCGTTCGCCAGGATCACCGTCAGCGGCGTTTTCAGCTCGTGGGAGGCGTCCGCCACAAACTGCCGCTGCTGCCGCCATGCCTCGTCCACTGGCTTCACCGCCCAGCGGGCCAGCGCCAGACTCACCGCGAAAAAGGCCAGCAGGGCGGCGCACCCGATGACCAGACAGCTCCGCGCCAGCCGCTCCATAGCCCCCGCCTCACTGGAGATGTCCACAAAGGCGTAGCCCTGGCCGTTGGGCGGCTCCAGGACGCAGAAGCGCAGCTTATATGCTGGCAGAACGCCAGAGGACTGGCCGGTCTCCAGCGCGGCGGCCAGCAGGGACCAAAGGGTCTCCTCGGTCAGGTCGTAATAGCCGCCGCCGGTGAGCAGGCGCACGCCGCTGGGCCAAACTTGCAGGACAAAATAGGGCAGCGTGCCGCTGCCGGGCTGCTCCAGCCGAAGGGGGTCCCTGGCTACGGCCTCCAGCACCCGCTGGCTCTCCGCCTCCAGGCCCGCCTGGGTGAAGTGGAGCACCAGGCCGAAGATGACGCACAGCATGGCGGCGGCAATGGCCATATTGACGCAGACAAACTTGACTCGCAGCCGCCGAATCATAGCTCCTCCACCTCCAGGTGGTAGCCCAGCCGCCGTGCTGCGGCAATCCGGACATTTGAGCCGATGCTCCGGAGTTTTTTCCGCAGAAACCCTACGTAGACCTCCACATGGTTTTCCGAAGCCCCGGTATCCTGTCCCCAAACCCGCTGGAGCAGCACCTCCTTGGAGAGGTTGTGGTCCGGCTCACGCATCAGCTGGCGCATAACGTCAAACTCCCGGGCGGAGAGCCGCACCCGGTTCTCCCCGCAGCAGAGGGTATTGGCGGAGAGGTCCAGGGTGGTATTGCCGCAGGCGAGAGCGTCGGACGTCTCCCCCTGGCGGCGCAGCAGAGCGTTGACGCAGGCCAGCAACTCCCGGGCGTCAAAGGGCTTGGGCAGGTAGTAGTCCGCCCCGGCGTTGAGCCCCTCCACCCGGTCCAACAGGTCCGATTTGGCGGTCAGCATCAAAATAGGCGTTCCGCAGCTGCTGGCGCGGAGCCGCCGGGCCACCTGAAAGCCGTCCAGCCCCGGCAGCATCACGTCCAGGATGAGCAGGTCAAAGCCCCCCTGTTCCGCCCGGGCCAGCCCGGAATCCCCGTCATAGGCGGCCTCCGTGGCAAAGCCTCTGGCCTCCAGCAGGTCCCCCACGGACTCCGCCAGCAGCCGTTCGTCCTCTATGATGAGTATTTTCATATCCGCTCCTCCCGCGCCCTCAGTCCTGCCGCTCCAGGGCGCTGCCGTCCGGCAGCAGGAAGAGATTCTCCTCCGGAGGCTCTGTGTCCGTCTCCCCGGCGGTGAAGCGGTAGACCAGCTCCCCGTCACAGGTGCGCTCAGCGGCGTGCAGAAGGCCGTCCGCCACGCTGATCCAGTACCGGCTGGCGTAGCCCTCCCCATCCGGCGCAACCTCCACGTAGATACAGTACACCCCGTCCCGCTCCCGGTAGTCCGCCGCAGAAATCTGTTCCGCAGGCAGGTCCAGCACCGCCTCGTAGGTCAGCATCCGGCCGGTTAGATCGGCGGCTCCGGGCTGTCCGGCGGTGCGCAGGAGGGTCCAGTCCTTGCCACTGTCGTACCAGACCCCCGCCTGTTCCCCGGCAAGCAGGGTGTGGCGCACGCTGCCGTCCGCCAGCTGGGCGTCAATTCTGGTTCTTCCGCCGCTGACGTAAACCTGGGCCGCCGTTTGCCCGCTGCCGCCGCTCCAGAAGGTCTCCACAGTCTGGGACCGGCTGTAGGACGCGGGGCGGGAGAGGGTCCGGACTGCCGCCTGGACGGTCTGGGGGGAGATCTCCACCACGTTCAGTTGGCTCTCGCCGCCAGGGCCCTCCGTGCCGCTTCCGTCGGCCTGGACCTCCGGCAGCACAATCCCGCCGGAGCCGCTGCGGCTGGTGTAGGCCATCAGCAGGACGAATACCAGCAGCAGAATTCCCAGACCCATGGTAAAATAGGTCATTTTTTTCCTGTCCAGCGGACTGCCCTCCTTATCCGGCGGTGAAATCCTCCGGCTTCCCGCCCCGGTCGTAGTGCCACAAAATGGCGTCCGTAATCCGCTTGCAGGCCAAGCCGTCCCCGTAGGGGTTCACGGCGTGGGCCATGGCGGCGTAGGCGGAAGCATCTGTCAGAAGCTGGTGTGTCATGGAGAAAATGGCCTCCCGGTCCACGCCCGCCAGTTTCGCCGTTCCGGCCTCCACCGCCTCGGGTCGCTCCGTCTCCCGCCGCAACACCAGAACCGGCTTGCCCAGGGCGGGGGCCTCCTCCTGCAAGCCGCCGGAATCTGTCAGCACCAGATAGCACCGGGCCATCAGGTTATGCATCTCCCCGGCGTCCAGGGGGGCGGTGAGGTGGATATTGGGGATCTCCGCCAAGTGCTTTTTCGCGCACGCCTGGACCACCGGGCTCAGGTGGACCGGGTACACCATCTCCACATCTTGGTGGGCGCGGGCGGTCTCCGCCAGGGCGGACATGATGTCCTCCATGGGCTGGCCGTAGTTCTCCCGGCGGTGGCAGGTCACCAGCACAATTTTCTTCTCGCCGTAGGGCAGGCGGTTGAGGATATCCGTATGGAAAGCGAAGTCCTCCCGC
>CATIYU010000328.1 GCA_949739085.1 uncultured Eubacteriales bacterium
CAATGGCGTGGCCGTGGGCCTCAACAACGTGCAGAAGATCTGTGACGGTGAGCGCCTGTCCGGCGGCAGCCGTGCCGAGGACGACTTCGACGACGGCTATGCTGGTGAGGGCGGCGACCTGAGCGACATTCTGTAAAAGCGAAAACTGCCCCCGCTGTCCATCCGGCGGCGGGGGCGTTCTGTATGAAAGGGGGGCTTTTCCTATGATTATGGGAGTGGACATAGAAACCTATTCCAGCGTAGACCTGCAAAAAGCCGGGGTCCGGCCCTACACTGAGGCTCCGGATTTTACCATACTGCTGATTGGCTACCGTGTGGACGGCCAGCCCACCCGGATCATTGACCTGGCCGGCAAGGCCGAGGGGGACCCCACGCTGCTGCCGCCGGTTCCCTCCGGACTCCCGCCGGGCGATCTGGACGAGTTTCTGCATCTGCTTACCCACCCGGAGGTCACCAAGACCGCCTACAACGCATCTTTCGAGCGCGCCTGTCTGGCTCGGTACTTTGCCCGACCCATGCCCCCGGAGCAATGGCGCTGTACGATGGTCCAGGCGGCCGCCCTGGGCCTGCCCGGTACGCTGGCACAGGTGGGGGCCGCCCTCGGTCTGGAGAAGCAAAAGCTGACCGAGGGGGCGGAGCTGATCCGCTACTTCTGCAAGCCTGCCAGGGATGGCGTTCGGCACTACCCGGAGGACGCCCCGGACAAGTGGGAGCGGTTCCGCAAGTACAACGTGCGGGACGTGGACGTGGAAACGGATATCCGGGATCGCCTGGGCCGCTGGCCCCGGCCTCCGGCGGAGCTCGCCGCCTGGGAGCTGGATCAGCGTATCAACGACAGAGGGGTGCGGCTGGACACCGGACTGCTGGGGAAGGCCCTGGAGCTGGATGCCGGATACACGGCCCGTCTCATGGACGAAGCCCGGCAGTTAACAGCTCTGGAAAACCCGAAAAGCGACGCCCAGCTGAAGGGGTGGCTGGCGGGCCGGGGGCTGGTAACTGACAGCTTGGACAAGAACGCCCTCCCCTTGCTGCTGGAGGCGGCCACCGATGACGGCACCCGGCGGGTGCTCCAGCTCCGGCAGGAGCTGGGCAAGACCAGCGTGAAGAAGTATGAAGCCATGAAGCGGGGACTGTGCCAGGATGGCCGGGTCCACAACCTGCTCCAGTTCTACGGTGCGGGCCGGACCGGGCGTTGGGCCGGACGGCTGGTTCAAGTTCAAAATTTGCCCCAAAATAAGCTCAATGACCTATCTACCGCCCGCGAACTTGTCAAAAACGGCGAGTTTGACCTGTTGGAGCTGGCCTACGGTTCCCCACCCTTCGTCCTGTCCCAGCTGATACGGACCACGTTCATCCCCTCGGAGGGCTGCCGGTTCATCATAGCCGACTACTCGGCCATCGAAGCGCGGGTTTTGGCCTGGTTGGCGGGCGAGGACTGGGTCCTCCAGGAGTTCTATGGGGACGGCCTGATCTACGAGGCCACCGCCTCCATGATGTTCCATGTGCCCAAGGACCAAATCAAGAAGGGCGGCGCTCGTGCC
>CATIYU010000329.1 GCA_949739085.1 uncultured Eubacteriales bacterium
ATACGCCAATCAAAGCATATATAGCCGGCGAGCTGACCCTGGACGAGGCTATGGAGACCGCCAACACCAATTGGGAACGGTTTGTGTTGGAATAGATATTATTGACAGAATTTGGGCAAACAAGAGGGATATTATCTTACTATACTTTTATACAGGCACAAGCAGAATTGGGCACCGGATCTGAACCCACCGTCCCAAAGGCCGCAAGCAATAAAATGGTTGCTTGCGGCTTTTTGTCTTTCGGCAACATTCCCCATAATCTCCGAAGCGGTCCCAGGCTATGCCGGACCATCTTTTTTGCTTCCCATGGTCCGCGGCCCCCACTTCTGAAATTTTGACCCGAGACATGCCAAAATTTTATCTGACTCTCGACTTGCTGGACGAGGTGTGCTATACTGATGAAAACGCCGCCGGGGAGGATTCCAGCCATGCCCAATCCAAAGATCACCAGCGCTATGGAGCTGGAAGAGCTGGTGCGGCAGACGGGGGGGCTGCCGTTCTTCCCCTGTTCCATCCCCAACTTCTCCATTAAAGAATTTACTCCCAGCCGCTACTAGTTCGTGGAGGGCGTGGCGGGACCTTGTGAATGGCGGACGGAGCTGGCCCGCCGGGGGGTGGTGGCTTACGGCAAGCTGTTCTCCAAGAAAACAGGGCTGGTCAGCCGGGAGCAGCAGCGTATGACCCCTTTGAGAACCGGCGGGATGAATGCATCAAGGTAGCAATCCAAATGGAGGGCTGACAATGGTTCGGGAAATTATGAGAGATACCACATTTCTATCTCAAAGGGCGGAACCCGCCACACTAGAGGATCTGCCAGTGGCGCAGGATCTTCTGGAGACCCTGGAGGCCCATCAGGACGGCTGTGTTGGTATGGCGGCGAACATGATCGGCGTCAACAAGCGGATGATCGCCTTTGACAACGAGGGGAAATACATGGTAATGTTTAACCCGGAGATCGTCAAAAAATCCGGCCCTTACCAAGCACAGGAGGGCTGTCTCTCACTACCGGGGACGCGGACAGCGAAGCGGTGGAAATCGATCAAGGTGCAGTATCAGACCGAGACCTTCCAGACACGGTTCAAGACCTTCACCGGCTGGACGGCACAGATCATTCAGCACGAGATTGACCACTGCGAGGGTGTTTTAATCTAGCGGGACAGATTGGGAGATAGCAATTATGGAACAGAGTCAAAATGATATAAAATTAGGCCGGCTTCTCAGCCTGGTTTTGCGGCACAACCCAGATGCGGCACGGATCTCCCTGGACGGGCACGGCTGGGCGGATGTGGAGGCGCTGCTGAATGGGGTGCGCGGAACCGGGCGGCAGATCGACAGGGAGACGTTGGAGCGCATCGTCCGGGAAAACAACAAACAGCGGTATTCGTTCAATGAAGATCATACCAAAATCCGTGCCAACCAGGGCCACTCGCTTCAGGTGGACGTGGAGCTGCGGGAAACAAAGCCGCCCCGGTATCTCTACCACGGGACGGCGGCGCGTTTCCTCTCTGCAATTCAGGCGGAGGGCATCAAGAAGATGACCCGGCAGCATGTCCACCTCTCCGGTGACTACCAGACGGCAGTTGCAGTAGGACGCCGTCACGGCGCTCCGGTGGTGCTCAGGATTGACGCTGGGGCGATGGCTCAGAACGGTGTGCGATTCTACCGCTCCGAGAACGGCGTGTGGCTGTGCGAGTACGTACCGCCGGAATATTTTTGTGTGGCGGAAGCTGACTAAAGTATGGAGCTGGGCCTTACGATACTATTGCAAAGTCATTTGAGAATTAGAGACCTCCTCATAGCAAGGGAGACAGCCTTTGCTCAGTAGCCGGTGCGCAGGGTTTTCTGGGATAGGCATGTCTGAAAACCGGTTCCTGAGGTTTTCGCGGAGGTTGGGTTGTGTGCTTTCCCGAAAGATGCGAAATACAGACAATAGCACTTCACCATCAAACAAAATCGGGGTGAACTCAGTAGCATCTATAGTGCCGGACAAGCACATTCTATTTTCAAAATGCCCCAAAAAGTGAAATAAACAAACAAATACAATTAGAGAAAATCTTTACCGCAGCCTACAAAATGCTTTATGATTTTGGATGCTCTCGCTTTCCCCGGCCTGCATATCCTCTTGGCTCAACCTGCAATAGAGGGCGGTGATTTTGCCTGCCTGTAACATGGTTAGTCTTCCTTTCCGGCGGCAGGCAAGCATGGTTATGTACTGAAGACCGCCGCCCGTGTCAGCTCAAAAATTCACTGTTTGTCAAATATTTTGCTTTGTTCCATGTCCTTTTTGATAAGTTTTCGGATTTTTCCGTCCAGGCTGTCCGTGGCCCGGTCGCTGGATGAAGCACAGACAAGATAGGTCGTGTTGCCGATTTGATGCTTTGTCGTGGTGACTTCACCCGATTTTTCGGTAAGGATGTTCC
>CATIYU010000330.1 GCA_949739085.1 uncultured Eubacteriales bacterium
GCCCACAATCTTACCGGCGGTGACCACGGCCATACCACGCAGGACGTGGGTCTTGCCGCTGCCAACGGTCTCCACCTTGCTGATAACGCCGGGGAACACACCGCCGGGGCCCTCTACCTTCACGCGGGGCTCGATGACGTCCTTAACCGGGGTGATGCGCACGCTCTCGCCGGGCTTGGCCACGTCGAAGCTGAAATCCTTGACCCACGCCTTGACGTCGTCGTCCTCGTATAAATAGGCTTTGACGGCGTCGGGGTCAACATACAGGGTGCCGTTTGCTACCTTGCATTCCTTTGAAAACTGGATGTCTTTAATCTGGATATAGCCCAGTTCCAATTTCAAAGCGAACACCTCCTCCTTAAAGAATTATTTACTAAGACCCGCCTGGGCGTCAAAACCAATGGCGCCCGCCAGCAGGGTATAGTCAATGAGCTGAAAGTCCCGTAGAACGCTCTCTGAGAGCAGCCGGTCCAGGGGCTTAAACTTGTCGAACACGGCGATGGCGTTGGCCATGAGCTCGCCGTGCTGGGCGTCGAAGCCGTGGGGGGCCAGGGAGACGATGAGGGACTTATAGGGGGTCTCGTTGGGCTTTACGCTGCCGGCCAGGGGGTGGGTGTACAGGATATGCCCGGCGTAGACCATGTCCCGGGCCTCCACCAGGAGCTCCCGGAAGGAGCGCTCCGGCTCATACCGGATGGTATAGAGTCCCCGGCCCTCCATGCACTGGGGCACCAGGGGGTTGTTGGTGAGGATCAGGAAATCCCGGGGGTTGTTGATGGAAGCCATCGCGTTTCTCCTGTGTGTAGTAAAAAAACAGAGCAGGGCACCACAAATTTCGATGCCTCGCTCTGTTTCCAGCCTGAGAGATTCTCCGGGGCGGTGCCCAGATTGCTCCGTCGGCGCTTACGCTCTCCAGAGTGTTGTCAGTCCTCAGTCTGTTTGCCTGAGATCTTCGCGGCGGGCTTGGCTTGTCCCGCGGCTTATTCCTTCGGCCCCGGCTGAACCGGGTCTCCTGAGGACGTCATCCAACAGTATTTACATAAACGGGGCGCATATTCCGTGCCTCTTTTCTATAGTTTACGTGCCATCTGTCTTTTTTACAAGCAAAAAACCGCAATATACGCACAAACAATACCACCGCACTATTGACAAAATCTATAAATCAACTGCCCGCCTTGCCCTTCCCCCCGTAGAACCCGGCGGCGTAGTCGTAGAAGGCTTGGGCCACGGGGGAGAGGATGCTGTTTTTGTGGCGGACCAGGTAGAGCTTGCGCCGCAGCTTGACGCTGTCGAAGTTGAAGGCCAGCAGTTTTTTGAACTGGCAGTAGTCCTCGCAGGCGCTCTGAGAGATGACGGCAATGCCCAGTCCCTCGCTGACCATCTGTTTGATGGACTCGGTGGAGCGCACCTCTACCGCCACGCGGATGTCCTTGACGTCCACCCCCATCTCCCGCAGGAAGCTCTCCGTCTCCAGGCGGGTGCCGCTGCCGGGCTCCCGGCTGATAAAGGGCTCCTTTGTCAGCTGGCGGGTAGGAAAACCGGTGGACTGGTAGACCCGGTATTTGGGGGTGTTGGGGGTAATGACCACCAGCCTGTCCTCCGCCAGGGGCTGGTAGACGCACTTGGGCAGGTTGATAACCGCGCCGGTGAAGCCGATCTCCGCTTTCCGGGCGGCCACCTGCCCGGCCACCTCAGTGCTGTCCATCACTTGGAGGCTGAAGCTGACGTCCGGATAGTCGGCCCGGAACCCCTGGATGAGTTTGGGCAGAAAATACTGCCCAGGTATGGTGGAAGCGGCCACGGTGACGGCCCCCTGCATCTCGTGGGAGAAGGCGTGGAGGGCCTGGACCGCCCCCGAGCGCAGCCGCAGAATCTCCTTGGCGTAGCCATAGAGCAGGTTCCCCGCGTCGGAGGGGTAGATCTCCTTTGTTGTGCGCACCAGCAGCTTAATGCCCAGCTTCCGCTCCAGGGTAGCGATATGGGTGCTGACGGTAGGCTGGGTCAGGTAGAGGCTCTTGGCGGCCCGGGAGAAGCTCCCCTGGTCCACCACCGAAACGAACGCCTCCAGCTCCTTCATGTCGATATCCATACGCCCTCCCCCCTGCCGCCCAGGGCGGCAAATCACACTTACCGGGTCTTCCAGATTCATGGTATCCAGCCGGCGGCAGAATAAACCGGGAAAACAAAAAGGGGACCGCCATTGGGCCTGCGGCTCAACGACTGGTCCTCTCCACACGGCTCAGCTGCGGCGCTCCAGGCGCGGCAGCTGAGTCCGCCGTATGGGGACGCTCTGCGTCCCCATACGGCAGTGGCGGGAATATGTGGGAATCGAACCCACCTAAGGAGCTCTTCACCCCTATCACTGGTTTTGAAGACCAGGGGGCACACCAGCACCCGTCTACTCCCA
>CATIYU010000331.1 GCA_949739085.1 uncultured Eubacteriales bacterium
CCAGCGCCTGCTCGTAGGCGCGTACTTCGTCCAGGTGGGGATGGGTTTTGGGGTGGCGGGGGGTGAAGACGGTGCAGCAGTCCTCGAAGGGCAGGATGGAGGTCTCAAAGGTGCCGATCTTCCGGGAAATCCGGATAATCTCCTGCTTGTCCATACCGATAACCGGCCGCAGCACGGGCAGGGTGCAGACGTCTTCAGACACCGCCAGGGCGTCCATGGTCTGGCTGGCCACCTGGCCCAGGCACTCCCCGGTCACCAGGGCTTTTGCGCCGGTGCGTTTCGCCACGCCCTCCGCCAGGCGCATCATGAACCGGCGCATGATGAGGGTGAAATGGTCCTCCGGGCAGGCGCGGCGGATCTCCTCCTGGATCTCCGTAAAGGGGACGATGTGGAGCTTCATCCGCCCGCACCAGGGGGCCAGTTCCCGGGCCAGCTGGACCACCTTGTCCTTTGCCTGAAGGGAGGTGTAGGGGGGGCTGAAGAAGTGGACCAGCTCCAGCTGCACCCCCCGCTTGGCCATCATATAGCAGGCCACCGGGCTGTCGATGCCGCCGGAGAGCAGGCTCACTGCCGTGCCGCCCATGCCCACGGGCAGTCCCCCCGCGCCGGGCTGGCTAGGGCCGTGGATGTAGGCCGCCTTCTCCCGGACCTCCACATGGACGCACAGCTCCGGGGTGTGGACGTCCACCTTCAGGTGGGGGTAGGCGTCGTGGAGGAGTCCCCCCACGTACTGGCTGATCTCCATGCTGTTCATGGGGAAGTGTTTGTCCGCCCGCTTGGTCTCCACCTTAAAGGTTTGGGCCCTGCGCAGCTCCTGATCCAGGTAGTTCTGTGCGCAGTGGAACATGGCGTCCTTGTCCTTGGGGCAGGGGCGGGCCCGGTTGACGGCGACGACGCCGAAGACCTGCTTGCAGGCGGCGAAGGCGCCGTCCATGTCGCAGGCGGGGTCCTGGGGCTCCACGTAGACGGCGCTCTGCTTGGAGGACACCCGGAAGCTGCCATAGTGCTGGAGACGGCGGCGGATATTGCTGGCGAGCCTGTCCTCGAAGGCGTGGCGGTTGAGGCCCTTGAGCACCACCTCACCCAGCTTCAGCAGGATGATTTCGTTCATGGCATCTGTTCCTTTCCAGTTCATTCCCGCCCATTATAGACTATGGCGGGTGGTTTGTCCAGAGAGGGAGCAAAATGCTTGCAATTTGATACAGCATTTTATTTATATCAGAAGAAAAGTTATACTTTTAAGAAAGGGCGCCATGATAGGCGCATCTGGGAGGGCATCCCCTCTGCGGCGGTCTGGGAATAGGGAAAGCCGCGGGGCTGAGCGCGTCTCAGCCCCGCGGCCTGTTTTTCCCCCGCATCACGTCCACAAGCCGCTCCACTGCCCCGGCCTCCTCCTCTGTGAGGCCGTCCATGTGCAGCACCGCCCGTTCCCGGTCCGGAAATACCAGGGCGTCCACGGAGAAGTCCAGAATTTCCATCATCCGGAACAGCAGGGGCACCGAGGGCTTCCGCCGGGACCCCTCGATGTTTTTCAGGTGGATGAGGGTCACGTCCAGCAGCTCTGCCAGGGCCTCCTGGGTGAGGCCCTTCCTCATGCGGGCGGCGCGGATGGCGTCGCCCAGTTGCCGGTTGTCCACGTTCATTTTCTCTCAGCTCCCTCTGAGGTTATCTTACAGACAACGATTGCACTTGCAAATTGTCTAAAAGAATACTATAATGCATTCTAAAAGATATCCAAAGGAGTGACGCGTTATGCACCTGCTGCTATTTCTCTTGACTGCCGCCGTGCTGGGAGCGGCCTGCTGGACCCTCTTCCGCCGGACCCAAACCCCGCCGTCCCCGCCCGGGCTGTCCCTGGAGGCCCCGAGCCTCTTCCAGCGGCAGGTGGAGGCCGCGGCGGCGGAAACAGCGGAGCTGGCGGGGCTGCTGCTGGCGGTAATGGACCATCCCCAGCTAGGCGGGCCCGGGTTCCTGACGGTGCGCCTGACCGCTCCCGCCCCGGAAGTAACCGCCCAGTTCCCAAACATCAACGAGACCCTGTACCGGCGGATTGTCCGGGGGGAGCTGGAGCGGGAGGAGCTGATCCAGGCGGGCGTCCCCGCCGCCCTCCTGGACCGGGGGCCGTCCTTTGAGACGGAGAGCGGCGGCATGGTGCTCCTCTCCGTCCCGGGGCCCCGCCTGGCCCCGGATCTGGCGGCGGCGCTGGAGAGCCGGTCCGGGCGGCAGCGGACGCTGGGGGACCTCTCGGCGGCTCTGGGGCGGCGGTGTCCGGCCCTGGCGGTGCGGAGCGTGGGGGGAGACCTGCTGCTGTCCCCGGCGGAGACCGCCGCCGGGCTGTGAGCCGGGCAGCAGGACAAAA
>CATIYU010000332.1 GCA_949739085.1 uncultured Eubacteriales bacterium
AGCACCCGGAAGTCCGCCGTGAGGCCCCGCTCTCCGCCGGAATCCAGCAGGTGGACGTTCTCTCGCAGCAGGGTGGTGCAAAAGGCGTCGATGGTCTTGATGTCCGCTTGGTACACCAGCAGGAGCTGCCGCTGGAGGTGGCGGTCCCCGGGGTGGTCCGTCATGCGCTGGGAGAGCTCCTGGGCAATGCGCTGGCGCAGCTCGGCGGCGGCGGCCCGGGTGTAGGTGATGATGAGGAAATCGTCCATGTTGGCCCGCTCCTCCCCCAGCACCCGGCTGAAGAGCCGGTCCACCAGCACCCGGGTCTTTCCGCTTCCGGCGGCGGCGGACACCAGCAGGCTCCCCCCCCGGTTCTCCACCACCGCCCGCTGGCTGGCAGTCAGTTCAATGCTCATGAGAGTCCTCCTTTGCTGATGATCAGCTCCACGTGTTCCCAGAACTCCGCCGGGGTCACCGGACGGATGAGCTCCAGGCGGTCGTCCCCGCCGCCGTCCATGAAGTGGCAGGCGGACGCGAACTCGCAATAGGCGCATACGGTGTCGTCCTCACTGTGGCCGTGGGGGTCCGCGTCGATGTTTCCCCCGCTGAGCTCCTGGGCGATCTGTTCCAGAATCCTGTCCACATATTTGCTCAGACGGCCCAGCTCCGCCGCCGTGGCCACGCCCTTGGTGATGCCGCCGTCCCGGCCCAGGGTCAGGGGCAGGAACCGTGGGGAATCCAGAGCGCTGTGCTCCATGGCCCGCAGGACCTCCGGCTCAGAGAGCACCATGCCGCTGCGGCGGAGCTCCTTGTCCAGGGCGGAGCGGAGCTGGGCGGGGCCGGCATTGCGGGGCTGGCTCACCAGAACGTCCCTGGCGGGCAGGTACATGACCCCGGCGGGCACGATCTCCCGGCCAAAGACCGCCCGCCCCTTCCGCTCCAGGGCGAAAAGGTACAAAAGCATCTGAATGTTCAGCCCGTGGCGCACATCGCTGAGGTCAAAGGCTTTTTTGCCGGATTTGTAGTCCACTACCCGCAGGTACAGCTTCCCGTCCTTGAGCCAGCCGTCCACCCGGTCCACCTTGCCCACCACGGTGAGGGCCGCCTTGGGGGCCTGGATGGTGATGGCGGGGAGCCGCCCGCCATCACCAAAGCCCAATTCAAACTCCATGGGCACGAAATCGGAGTTCATCAGCTCCTCGGCCACGTTCTCCACAATCATGCTCACGGTCTTGCGCAGGCGGCGGAAGAGGTACTTGAACCGGGCGTCCCGCTCCTCGAAGCCGGGCATAGCCGTGTCCATATACGTCTGGATCACCTGGTCCAGCAGGCGGCTGAGCTCCCGGCCCTCCAGCTGGGCGAAGCCCCCCCGGTCCGCCGCCCCGCAGGTGACGTGTTCCAGGACATAGTGGAGGAATGTGCCCACCTGCGCGGCGTCGAAGCCCGCCGGGACCCGCTCCCTGGCCCGCAGACCGTACTGCATGAAGTAGGCGAAGTGGCAGGAGTTGACCTTGTCGATACGGCTGGCGGACATGCGGTAACTGCGGCCGTAGAGGGTCTCCACCGCCTGGGGGGAGAGCCGCCCCCGGGTCATGCCCGCCGCCCGGTCCATGGCCTCCAGCGCGGCGCTCCAGCGGGGGTTCTCCGCAAAGTACTGCCACAGGGGCCCCCCCCGCTCCCCTCCCGCCAGCTCCAGGGCCGGGATGGGTGCGGTGAGGCGGCTCTCCCCGGCCTCCGCCTCCACCGCTGCGCCCGGCAGCAGGGAGCGGATTCTCCCCACCACGAAGGAGGGGCGCAGGGGGGAGCCGTTCAGGTCCGAGGCGGGCCAGGTGACCACCAGGCGGTCCGTGGGCTGGACCAGGGCGGCATACAGGTTCTGGAGCTCTATATGGAATAGGTCCATGCCGCTGGGAGCCAGCTCAATGCCCTCCAGCCGCAGTCTCTCCCGGTCCTCCCGGGAGAGGAGGCCCGTACTGGCCTGCACCGCCGGGAGAACGTGGTCGTTGGCACCCATGAGAAAGAGCACCTTCACCCGGTGGCGGTCGTTGCGGGTGATCTGGCTGGCCTGGACCTGGTCCAGGGACACAGGGATGGTGCCTACATCATACTGGGTGAGCACCAGCTTTAAAAGCCGGGTGAACTCCTCCGTATCCAGGGGCATATCCTCCAGGATGTCCGCGAACTGATCCATTACCGCGCACAGCAGCTCCCACAGCTGGCCGTACTCACTGGCCCGCTGGAGCTCCCCCAGCTCCTCCAGCCGGGCGGTGCGCTCCTCCAGCTGCCGCGCCAGCTCCAGTTCCTCCAAAAACGCCCACAGGGCCTCCAGCTTTCCCCGGGCCCCCTTCCGCTCCCGCAGCCCAGCCGCCAGACGGCCCAG
>CATIYU010000333.1 GCA_949739085.1 uncultured Eubacteriales bacterium
GGGGGGCGCCCTCCCGCTTCACCGGCGTCTCCCCCTCCCGCCGGACGGCGCGCGGGCCGCTCACCCCACGACCTTTCGGCCGTTCAGGAACACGGCCTCGATGGCGGTGTCGCTGACCATGGGGTCGCCGTCCGCGACCACCACGTCGCCGTCCTTGCCCACCTCCAGGGAGCCCACCCGGTCCGCGATGCCCAGGTGTTTGGCCGGGTTGATGGTGATGGCCTTCAGGGCGTCGAAGGGGTCCATGCCCGCCTTTACCGCCAGCCCCGCGCACAGAGATAAGTACTGCTGGGGAATCACCGAGTGGTCGGTGATGATGCTCACCTGCAAACCCGCCTTGGCCAGAATACCCGGGGTCTCGAAGGTCTTGTGTAGCAGCTCCAGCTTGCTGGCGTTGCCCAGGGTGGGACCAACCGCCACAGGATACCCGGCCCGCACCAGCTCGTCCACAATGAGGTGGCCCTCTGTGCAGTGCTCCAGGGTCAGCTTCACGCCGAATTCCTTGGCAATGCGGATGGCGGTGCAGATGTCGTCGGCCCGGTGGGCGTGGGCCTTCAGGGGGATCTCGCCCTTCAGCACGGGGATGAGGGCCTCCATCTTCATGTCGAACTTAGGCTGTTTCAGGACGTCGTCCCCGGCGGCCTCCTTGCGCATGAGGTAGTCTTTGGCCTGGAAGAGCATTTCCCGCAGCTTGGCGGCGGTGGTCATGCGGGCGGAGTCGCCCTTCTCCCGGTAGCAGCGCTTGGGGTTCTCGCCAAAGGCGCACTTCATGGCCACGGGGTTGCGCACCACCATGTCGTCCACACAGTTGCCCCACGTCTTTACGGCGAAGAAGGTGCCGCCCAGCACGTTGGCGCTGCCGGGGCCCACTCCGGCGGTGGTGACGCCCCCCGCCAGGGCCATGGCGATGGACTGCTCCTGGGGGTTGAAGCTGTCGATGCCCCGCAGATGGGAGGAGACGATGTCGCTCATCTCGTTGTAGTCACGGCCCTCCCAGCCCATGCCATAGCCGTCCAGGCCCAGGTGGCTGTGGGCGTCCACAAAGCCGGGGTAGACCTGCTTGCCGGAGAGGTCCACCGTCTCCTCCCCCGCCAGGGGGGCCAGGTTGGGGCCGATGGCGGCGATTTTTCCGTCCCGCAGGGCGATGTCGGCCGCGTAGGGCTGGGGGTTCACCGCGTCGTGAATCATACCGTTTTTGAGAATCATAGGAAAAGACCTCCAATCTTTCATCTGTTTTCCATTATAGCGAAAGGGCGGCGGAAAAGCAAGAGGACCCTCCCTTTTTTGTGGAAAACGCCGGAACGGCCCGCCGCGGACAGCGGGCCGCTCTGAGGGCTGCGGGTCAGGCCAGCTGCGCCACCGCTACAAAGACGTTGGAGATCTCGTACCAGCAGGCGAAGTCCACGCTGCCGGTCTGGGGCAGATGGAAGATTTCCTGGAAGGCCGTCACCGCCTCCTGGGTGGCGGGGCCGTAAATGCCGTCCGCCGGGACTCTGGGGATGGCGGGGAAGTTCCCCGAGATGCGGTTGAGCTGCTCCTGGATGGTGCGCACATCCTCCCCCTCGCTGCCCAGGGAGAGCACCTGCCCGCCGTAGGACATGGGCACGCCCTCCACCTTCTCCGCGCTTTTCAGGTAGATATCCGCGCCGTAGTACTTGCGCAGGATGCTCACCGCGTCCCAGCCCTGCTCCCCCAGGGCCTGGGAGCCCCACTGGCTCAGCCCGCTGCACTGCGTCCGCCGCCCGTCGCAGTACTGGGCGAAGAGGGGCTGGGAGATGCCCTCCTTGGTGATATAGGTAGTGAAGAGATCGTCCACCACCACGCCGATCTCCTCGAAGATGGTCCTGCCGTGGGAGTAGGACTGGTCAAAGGCGGTGGAGCTGGTGATGGTGAAGTCGTAGCCCTTTCCCCGGTACCACTCGGTATACACCCGATTGAGGGTGAAGGAGAGGATGGCCAGGATGTTGGCCTTAATGGCCTCGGTTTTCCAGGTGGAGTAGATTTCGCTGCACGCCACGTTTTTGATATAGTCCTTGAAGCGGACCCAGTAGTTGGGAGCGGAGGGGTCGTCGGGCCGCCCGGCGTGTACGACGATAAACTCGGGGATCACCGGTTCGGGCAGCACCACCAGTCCCCCGGGCTCCGGCAGGGGCTTGACCGCCTCCTCGGGCTCCCGGGTGGGCGGCTCCCCCCAGAGGGCGTGGGGGGGCAGCAGCAGGTTGCGCACGTTGAATCCCCCGGGCCGGGCCGGAGGCAGAGCCGCCCGCTGGATGGACCGGCCGGTGGGCAGCACCTCCACGCCACCCAGGTGGAGGGTCTCCCGTCCTCCGGCGGACACGGTGACGTTGTAGAC
>CATIYU010000334.1 GCA_949739085.1 uncultured Eubacteriales bacterium
CCGAAAACAATTCCACGGAACGTTCTCCGGGCGCAGACGGTTATTGCGGGCGGGACCGCCCCATTCCCCTCGCGGCAGGCAAGCCGTCACGCCTGCCGGTCAGGTGAGCTTCATGATGCATGGCACGGGCAAAGCTTACCGTACTCACGTTCACCGCTAAACGACGCCCTTCTTAAGCCGCGGTACTCTTAAGTCGGACGGCTGCCATTAATTAGGCAGCAACAAGCAAAGAATCGTTGTTCTTTAATTTATAAAGGTTGCCCATTTTTTAGGTGGCTGGGCGCCACCGCCCGCTCATTCCGCTTCCTCATCCCCGTCGAAACAGGTACACCCCCTTGTGGATATGAGATAGTATACCACAGTTTCCGCTGGGAAGCAACAAGAATTTTAGCAGCCGTTACTATTAGTGGCGGGAATCGGGGGGCAGTTGCATCCAACGGTGCAACTTCTACCTGATTTTTCTCTAATTATGTAGGGGAACCGAACGGGGGAGGGGGCGGCCCACGGGGTAAAAAAACCCAGAAAAACCGGATTGGTTTTTTAAAAACCCAGAAAAGCTATGGACAAGGACAAGGACAGGGACAGGGACAGGGATATCCCGGATAGATTCATCAGGAACATAAAAATAAATCTTAACGGAAGACGGAGGAGGGACGTCTACCGGAAGACTCAGGTAGACGAAGAGGGGCGGACCCAACCCGCAGGGGGTCCCTCCGCCGCCGCCTGAAACCAGTACGCTGGAAAGCCTTGACAATCTACAGGGCATAGACTACCCTGAAAACCGGCGGAAATCAGCGGGAAAGAGTGCATAACGGCAAAAAGAAGGCTGCCTGGGGCATGTGCCCGCAAGGCGGTCTTTTCGTCTGCCGCCCAGCTCCCGCCAGTAAGGAGGCCTCCTATGGACACAAACATCACATTGAACCCACAGCAGCTCCAGCGGTTTCGCCGCGCGCTCTACGCGGATGAAAAAAGTCCGGCCACCATCCGGAAGTACCTTCACGATGTGGAGGTGTTTTTCCGGTACGCCCAGGACCAGCCCGTAAGCAAGGAGCTGGCCCTCGCCTACAAAGCCCATCTGCTGGGGCGGTACGCCGTCAGCTCGGCCAACACCATGCTGGTGTCCCTGAACTGCTTTTTCGCCTGGATTGGCGCGCCGGAACTGCGGGTCAAGACGGTGAAACGCCAGCGGGACATCTTCCGCGAGGACAGGGAGCTGACCAAGGCGGAGTATCTGCGCCTGCTGGAGACGGCGCGGAAACAGAAAAAAATC
>CATIYU010000335.1 GCA_949739085.1 uncultured Eubacteriales bacterium
GATGGTCAGACAGCCCACCCGGTGGCTGCCGCCGTTGAGACCGGGGCCGCCGGTAAAGAGGCCGTAGCCGTAGCTGACCTGGCAGACGTCCTCCTCCGTGCCGCCCACCGCCGTGATGGCCCGGGCGCAGCAGTCCTCCCAGAGGTCCAGGTCGTGCTGGGTGTAGAAAGCCACCACCCGGCGGCCCGTGGTGCCGGAGGTGGACTGGATGCGCACGCAGTCCTTCAGG
The DNA here is from genome assembly GCA_949739085.1 of uncultured Eubacteriales bacterium. The sequence goes on from CATIYU010000335.1 coordinate 230, forward strand.
GGTTTGGCCAGCAGGCCATAGGGGTAGGCGTCCCGCAGGTCGTCCTTGGTGAGGAACGGCAGTTTGCGCAGGTCCTCCACGCCCCAGACATCCTCCGGCGACACGCCCTGTTCCTCCATCTTCTTCCGGTAGTATGGCACGTGGTCCCACACGTGCCGGACCTGCCGGACCAGCCGCTCATTCTGCCAGGCGAGGAGCTGGTCCCGGGAGGCGGTCTCGATTTCCCTTTGATAGTAACGCTCCATATGCGCTCTCCTTTGTTTTGGACGGATTAGACAAGTTATACGTCCCTTACTTTACCACTGAAAACAGGCGAAGTCAATGCCAGACCGGGGAAAACCCGCCAAATTCGCATAAAAATGATGAAGAAGGGCCGGAGCGAAAAAAACGCACCCTCCTGCGCCCAGCGGCGGGAGAGTGCGCTTATTGGCCCATTACGCTGTGGTGTTGTTTTTCAGCTTGAGCCGGATTTGGTCGCTGATCATAGCGATAAACTCCGAATTGGTGGGCTTGCCTTTGGCGTTGCTCACCGTGTAGCCAAAAAACCGCTGCAAGGTCTCCAGGTCTCCCCGGTCCCAGGCCACCTCGATGGCGTGGCGGATGGCCCGCTCCACCCGGCTGGGGGTGGTGTGGTAGCGCTTGGCCACCTCGGGGTAGAGGACCTTTGTGACGGAGTTGATGACCTCCATATCCTCCACGGTAATCATAATCGCTTCCCGGACATATTGATAACCCTTGATGTGGGCGGGCACGCCCACCTCGTGGATGATGGAAGTTACCAGCTCCTCCAGGCCTGGCATATGGGGTGCGGGGCCTCGTTTCTCTGTGATTCGGAGCAGGTTCTCCACCAGCGCGTTTTCGTTGTAGGGCTTGCTGATGAACATGGCGGCCCCCAGGCGGCCTGCCTCCCGGACCACCTCCTGCGTGGTGATGGTGCTCATGGCCAGGATGGCGGGACGGTCCTCCGTCCCCAGCCGGCGCAGGACTCCGAGACCGTCCAGGCCGGGAAGAATTAGGTCCAGGGCCAGCGCGTCCGGCTTCGCCTCCTCTACAAGCTCCAGCGCCTCGTTGCCGTCGCTGGTGGAGCCTACAATGGAAAACCGCCCTGTGCGCTCCAGGGCGTCTTGCAGCGTGCTGCGGGCGGCATCATCGGCATCCGCTAACACGATTTTGATTCTGTTGTCCATATGCGTATATCCTTTCAAATAAATTATGTCGACATGTAAGGAGGGGCGTCCGTCTGATTTAGACGAAATGGCGAAGCTTCGTTGCACCTTGCTTACAAATTACCATAAACAGACAGAAAACACAAGGGGAAACTCGAAATTTCTACCCAAAAATCGTTCTTGAAAATTCGACAATATTTCCAATATGAGGCTTTCTTGTCGAAAAATGTTACAATATGGAATATACACCGAAGAGCCCTTCCGCCGCCGGGGTGAAAAAAAATTCCAGGACGGCAGGTTCCCTCTTGACAAATTATATCGTGCGATATATAGTATAACACGAAAGGGGGCGTGGAAATGATTGACCCACAGCTCAAGCGGGGATTGCTGGACGTGTGCGTCTTAACGGCGCTGCGGCGGGAGGACTCCTATGGCTACCAAATTATCAAGGACCTGGCCGGCTGCATCGACATCTCGGAATCTACCCTGTATCCCATCCTGCGCCGTCTGGAGGAGGCCGGGCGTCTGACGGTCTACTCGGTGGAGCACAGAGGCCGCCTGCGCAAGTTCTACCACATCACCCCAAATGGCGTCGCTCAGATCGACCAGTTCCTGGCAAGCTGGCCGGAGATCGAGCGGGTATATGACTTTATAAAGGAGAGTGCAGTACATGACGCGTGCGCAGTTTCTAAATGACCTGTACCGCCGTCTGGGAGCCCTGAGCCGGGAGCAGGCGGAACAGCACCTGACCTACTATGCGGAGATGCTGGCCGACCGCATGGAAGAGGGCATGACCGAGGAGGAGGCCGTGGCCAGCATGGAGGCCGTGGAGACCATCGCCCAGCGGATTCTCCAGGACGAGGGTGCGCCCCCCGCTCCGCCCAGGTATCCGGACCCCAGCGGCATCCGGACCGGCGGGCCC
>CATIYU010000336.1 GCA_949739085.1 uncultured Eubacteriales bacterium
CAGCTTCCAGGCCCTGATGACCTCGGACCGGGACAGCTTCCTGGAGTCCATGGCCGACGCGGACCAGTCCGTGATGGCCTACATGGGCCGGGAGAACATCGTGTATATCAACGTGGCCAACCGGCTGAGCGTGGACTGCGACTGCTGCGCGGAACCGGCGGACCCGGAGATGATGGACATCGGCGTCTTTGCCTCCCTGGACCCGGTGGCCGTGGACCAGGCCTGCGTGGACGCGGTGTACGCCTCCCCGGACCCCGGCAAGGCCGCGCTGATTGAGCGCATGGAGTCCCGCAACGGCGTCCACACCATCGAGGCCGCCGCGGAGCTGGGCCTGGGCGTTCGGGAGTACGAGCTGGTCAATATCTAATCCTTACGCGCCAAAAGGCGGCCGCCCATCCGGGTCTCCGGACGGGCGGCCTTTTCCGCTGGGGAACCTATGAAATATGGAGGAGGGAGAAGAGCAGGTCCAGGGATTTGAAGCGGAAGACTGTGCCGTCAGCCTCCCAGCAGACGCCGGGCGCTTCCCGCATCTCGCCAGTGGTCAGGGCCTGGGTGATGGGGGAGAACAGCACGCCCCACCACATCGGGGCGCTGTAGAGCAGCATGGCGAACAGGCCCACAACGGCGGAGAGGAGGATTTTGGTACGTAATTTCATGATAAACACCGTCCATAGCTGGATTTGTTATCTCCAGTATGGACGGTGTTTCCAATATTTATACAGCCCTCCCCACCAATTCACACAAAAAGGTGGAGGGGAAGTGGGGCCGCATGGCCTCCACGGCCCGGGCGGCGGGCTCCCTGTCCCGGAACAGGCCGAACACCGTGGGGCCGCTGCCGGTCATGGAGGCGGCCATGGCCCCCAGCTCCAGGAGCTGGCTCTTGATCTCAAACACCTGGGCGTACCGCCGGGGGAGCACGTCCTCAAAGACGTTGTAGAGCCGCACGGCCACCCCCTCCAGGTCCCCCCGCTCCAGGGCCTTGATGAGCCCGGCGGTCTGGGGATGGAACCGCAGGCGCTTTACCCGCACCAGGGCGAAGAGCTCCGGCGTGGACACCGCGCAGGGCGGCTTGCACACCACAAACCAGCAGGCGGGGAGGGGCGGCAGGTCCGTCATCCGCTCGCCCCGGCCCTCCGCCAGCACGCTGCCCCCCCGGACGCAGTAGGGCACGTCGCTGCCCACCAGACTGCCTATGTTCTCCAGGTCCTCCCGGGGCATGTCCGGCGCAAGCGCCCGGCGCAGCACCCGCAGCACCGCCGCGCCGTCGCTGCTGCCGCCAGCCATTCCGGCGCACACGGGTATCCGCTTTTGGATGCTGATGGCCAGGCCGGGGGCGGGCAGGCCGGTCTGCTCAAAGAAGCGGGCGGCGGCCTTGGCGGCGATGTTGCCCTCCCCCCGGGGGAGGTAGGAGAGGTCGGTGGAGACCCGGACCCCCGGCTCGGGGAGGAGGTCCACGGTGACCGCGTCCGCCAGGCTGACGGACTGCATGACCATCCGCATGTCGTGGTAGCCGTCCGGGCGGCGGCCCAGAATATCCAGGGTCAGATTCAGCTTCGCGTAAGCCGCTTCGGTATAGGCCATGGAAGATTTCGCCTCAATTCATCTCATCTGGCTGGGGCCTCCTCAGCGGATCTTGCGGCCCTCCACATAGTACCGCTTGTCCTCGGCGTGGCCCATGGAGAAGGTCTTGCGGGGCAGAACGCCGTCGGCAATGACCGTTTTGAAGAGCTGGTCCTTGCCCATGGCGGGGAGCTTAAAGCCGATGTTGCCGGGCTTGGAGCCCAGTTCGTCGGTAATTTCGCCGCCGTGGATGTAGTCCACCTCGCCGCCGTTCTCCTTGAGGTACACGTCCAGGAAGTTTTGCAGGGTGCCCACCGCCAGCTGAACCCGGGGATTGGGCACGTTCAGGTAGCCGGAGCCGCCGGACCAGGTATAGGCGATGGTGTGGCCCACGCCCTGGCCCTCCCGGGCGGTGGGGTAGAACTCCTTGAAGGCGGCCAGGAGCTTTTCCGGGTCCACGCCGAAGACCACCCGGTGGATGGCCTCGAACTTGAGGGACGCGTCGTGGAGGTTTTCGATCTCCACCAGGGCGTACCGGGCGGGGAGGCTGGCCCACTGGTCCTCGGGGGTGACCTTCTTCAGGTTCTCGTAGCAGGTCTTGGCGGTGGCGAGGGAGTGGTTGCCGTCGCCCACGGCGAACAGCAGGGGAGCCACGCCGGTCAGGCCGTACTTCTCCTCCATAGCCTCCGCGCCGGTGAGGACCTCCAGAGCGTCCGCCAGTCC
>CATIYU010000337.1 GCA_949739085.1 uncultured Eubacteriales bacterium
CATCTCGTCGGTGGCCCTGCCGCCGGAGCCCGCCGCCATCCGCCGGACCGCCTGCATGCCCAGGGGGGTGGCGGCGTTCCCCAGCCCCAGCAGGTTGGCCGACACGTTTCCGGACAGCGCCGCCAGGGTCTCCGGGTCCTTGCAGGCCCGGGGCAGCAGCCGCCCCAGCAGGGGCCGGAACAGGCGGCTGAGGCCGTCCATGAGCCCGCAGGCCCGCATAATGGACATCACCCCGCTCCAAAGGCACATCACCCCCGCCATATTCAGGCACAGCTGCACCGCCGCCGCCGCGCCCTCCATGGCCGCGTTTCCCACCGCGCCCACCGTGCCGTTGAGCAGCCCGTAGGCCACCGACAGCACAACCATCCCTGTCCACACCCAAGCCATCGCCATTTCTGGTCACGCTCCTCCCTTTTTTCCGGCAATCCGGGGGCCGTCCTTTTATATATAGCGGAAGCTGGACAAAACATGCAAAAAAAATCCGTCGTTTTCCATAGAAACCGGTTGAAAAAAGCGGCGGAGTTGTGGTAATCTTATCATAAGGGGTGGGCGGACGCCCCAATGCCCGAATCTTTGAGAAGGGGAGGATATGCAAATGAAGTCTACCGGTATTGTGAGGAAGGTTGACGAGCTGGGGCGGATCGTGCTGCCCATCGAGCTGCGCCGCACGCTGGATATCTCGGAGAAGGACACGCTGGAGATTTTTGTGGAGGGGGCGTCTATTGTGCTGAAAAAGTACCGCGCCACCTGCATTTTCTGCGACAGCGCCCGGGATATTACCATTTTCAAGGGAAAAAATATCTGCCCCAAATGTTTGCGGGAACTCTGCTCCCTCCCCGCCTCCTACGGCTGACAGACGCCCGCTCCTCCGTATAATCCCCGCAGTTCCGGGCAGGATATGGGCGGGGGGATAATAGTGCTGTATGACAACATGGGGCCTTTGGGCTTGGGCTCCTTTGAGATCCCGGATGAGACCGGGAGGAAAAAGAAGCGGGACCGGCTGGTCATTACCGGCGGCCTCTTTGGCCCCCAACTGATGCTGTTCCACAACCTGGAGGGGGCCCCGGAGGAAGAGGACCCCAATCCCTGAGCCGAGGGGGGCGCACGCAGAGCGGGGCGCCCTCCTCTTTTGCGGCTGAAACCTGGGAATCGAGATATTTCTCCAAAGAAGGTCTTGACATGGAGTTGGCTCCAAGTGGTACGATAAGAAGTATTGAAATCCATTCGGAGAGGGAGGAATTACGAAACATCATGCCACAACCAAATGAAGGAATCCGCAAAGGCGGCGGGACCCACACCCGGGACATGACGGTTGGAAATCCGTACACCCTGATGGTCAGCTTTGCCCTGCCGCTGTTCCTCAGCCAAGTCTTTCAGCAGCTCTACAACACCGCCGACGCCCTCATTGTGGGCCGCTTCCTGGGCACGGAGGCCCTGGCGGCGGTCACCTCCTCGGGGACCCTCATCCACCTGCTAGTCAGCTTCTTCATGGGCACCGCCATGGGGGCGGGCATCGTCATCTCCCGCTACTTCGGTGCCGGGGACGAGGAGCAGGTCTCCAACGCAATCCACACCATGCTGGCTTTCGGCGTCGCCAGCGGCCTGATCCTCACGGTGGTGGGCGTGGCCTTCACCCCCACCCTGCTGGCCTGGATGCAGACCGACCCGGAGGTTATGCCGGACGCGGTGGAGTACTTCCGCTACTACTTCATGGGCTCCCTGGCCCTGGTGCTGTACAACATCTGCCGCAGCATCATGAACGCCCTGGGCAACAGCCGCCGCCCCCTGTACTACCTCATCTTCTCGTCCCTGGTGAACGTGGTGCTGGATGTGCTCTTCATCGGCGTGTTCCACTGGGGCGTCTGGGCCGCGGCCTTTGCCACGGTGCTCTCCCAGGTGGCCAGCGTGGTGCTCTGCATGGTCTACCTGCTCCGGGGCGGCAACATCTTCACGGTGGAGCTGAAAAAAATCCGGTTCCACAAGCATATTTTCATCCAGGTAGTCCGCTACGGCCTGCCCTCGGGAATCCAGAACTCCGTCATCTCCCTGGCGAACGTGGTGGTTCAGTCCCAGATCAACTCCTTCGGCAAGCTGGCCATGGCCGCCTACGGGGCCCACGCCAAGATCGAGGCCTTCGCCTTCCTGCCTATCACCAGCTTCAACATGGCCGCCACCACCTTTATCAGCCAGAACCTGGGGGCCCGGCAGTACGACAGAGCCAAAAAGGGCGCCCGGTTCAGCATTCTGGCGGCCATGATTCTGGCGGAGAGCATCGGGGTTTTCACCTACATCTTCGCGCCCCAGCTGATCGGCCTCTTTGACAGTACGCCGGGCGTGATTGAGCTGGGAGTGCTCCAGTGCCGGGTGCTGGCCCTCTTCTACTGCCTGCTGGCCTTCTCCCACTCGGTGGCGGCGGTGTGCCGGGGGGCCGGAAGGGCGTTTGTGCCCATGGTCATCATGCTCTCGGTGTGGTGCGTCATCCGGATTGCCTACATCGCCATCGTGGTGTACCTCTTTGGGGAAATCAGCTTTATCTACTGGGCCTACCCCGTCACCTGGTCCATCAGTTCCATTATCTATCTCGTCTACTACCTTCGTTCCGACTGGGTCCACGGGTTCGAGTCCAAAGCGGAAGCCGCTTAGCGGGCGGCGGAACAAAGTCCGGCTGGCGTTTGCCAGCCGGACTTTTCTTCTCTCAGTTCTGCACCAGCCTCAAATTGCCGCTGGTGGTGTCCACCTCAATCTGGGACGGACCGCTGCCGCAGACATACTTCCCGCCGGAACCGCCGGAGAGGCTGAACCCGCCGGGGTCTATGCTGCCGGACACCGTCTCAAAGTCCAGGGAGAACTCCAGCTGCCCAGGCATGGCCAGAACGATGCCGCCGCTGGTGGTGTCCACCTCCACGTCGAAGGGGCCCTCGCCATCCAGGGTCAGGGACAGCTCGCCGCTGACGGAATCCAGGCGGTATTTCCTGCCGGACAGCCCCTGCACCTGCACATTGCCGCTGGTGGTGTCCACCTTGCATTCATTCGCCTCCGCTACGCCGCCCACGTTGCCGCTGGTGGTATCCACCTCCAGCTTTGCCGCCGCGACGCTGCCCAGCGCCACATCCCCGCTGGTGGTGGATATATCCATGGACTTGGCGCGGACCCCGCTGAGGGCGACGCAGCCGCTGGCGGTATCCACGTCCAAGTCCCCCACGGACAGGCTGGAAATAGCCACTCCAGCGGAGGCGGTCTCCACCTCCAGCTCCTCCAGCCAGTTGTCGGGGAGGTACAGCATCAGCTTCTTGGCGTCCCGCACGGTGAACTTTGGCTGGGCAAAGCGGATGTACAGGGTCTCATCATCCACCACGTAGAGCAGCTGCGTCTCATTGGTCAGCTCTCCAGTGGAGGCCTCATAGAAAAAGATCGTGTGCTCCTCCTCCTGGGGCGCAATCTCCACCATACCCGCTGGCCACTCAATCTTCACTTCCTCAATGCCGCTGGCGGGGACGGTGTACTCCGTGCCGTAGAATGTATACTCCTCTCCGCTCCACGCCTCCCAGCTGTCCCAGCTGCCCCAGTCATGCCAGTCGCCCCAATCCACGAGCTCGCCGTCCACCTCAAGGCCGCCGGGGCCCAGATAGACGCTGTGCTCGCCGTCGCCAACGCGGACGCCATCGGGGCCCACGCTGATGCCGCCGCCAACCTCAATGCCGTCCGGACCAATGCTGATGCCATGGTGGCCGCGGTCTGTAACGACGTCCTCCTGAAGAGCAGTCGTGGAATCCATGGGGTCCGCCGTTCTGTTCTGGCTGTGTCCGGCGAAGCGGTTGAAGAGCATCCCCCCTGCCACCAGCAGGGCCAGGGCCCACAGGGCGTACTTGGCGGGCCTGCGCCAGTCCCGGTTCCGCTCCGGCAGCGCCGGTGTATTGGCGGGGCCGCCGGGCCGG
>CATIYU010000338.1 GCA_949739085.1 uncultured Eubacteriales bacterium
CCCGCCGGACGCAGAGCTTGTGGAGATAAGCCGCCTCTCCTGCGGGGGCGTGAGGCCACCACTCCCGGTCCTGCCACTGCAAAATAAACGCGCAGGCCGGTTCCCCGCCAAAAGCCCCCACGCAGAAGCTCTCTGGTCCGGCTTCCTCCGTCACCAGGGCTTCTCTCGTCAAACGCTCCTCTGGCCAGAGCCGCAGCCCCCCTTCCCGTCCCCACCGGGACACCTCCCGCATGACGGCAATCGCGGCGTCCATATCGCCGGCAGTTACGTCCAATTCCACCATTTTCAGCTCCGCCATGGTCCCCCGAACGCGGTCCAAGAGAGCGTCCGGCATGGCAAGCCGCTCCACTTCGCAGCCTTTTTCTGTCAGGCGGTTGCGGACGCCCATGAAGACGCCGTCCAGAAAAACCGACGAGCAGTGCCACTCCCCCCGCAGGCACAGCAGCAGGCTCAGCGCCCCCGACGACAGCGCCGGAGCCACGTAGGGCTTATAGCCCAGTTCCCGCATGTCCAGGTTGGCGTGTTTGGTCTTCTCCGTCAATTCTCTGGACAACGCGTCGTCGTAGCGGCGAATGGAATTGGCCACTACCAACCCCTCGCCGTGGGGACCGAAGGTCCGTCCGTCTGTGAGGAAGTCCGCGAAGCGCGAGTCCTTTTGGGCGTAGTACGCCGCCCGGGCGTTCATCACTCCCAGCCCGAACCCCCGGACCTGGTGGGGGAAGAGTCCCTGGCCGTCCAGCTCCCCGGCCTCGTTTTTGTTGCTCTCCAGCAGTACCGCCCGGCACAGGGGGTCCACCGGGTCGCTGACCACGCAGAACATACCCCGGAAGTTTTTTTCCCGGGCCAGGCGGCCATAGCTGGCGGCCAGCTCCCGGTTCAGCTCGTACTGGGCCATGCGCACGTCCCCAGTTTTCACCGCCGTGTCCGGCACGAAGCGGGACGCGCAGAAGAGGAATACATCGCAGTCCAAGATGTGTTCAATATCCACAATTTCTACCGGGGGGAATCCCGCCCCGGCGGGGACGTTGATCTGGTTGAGCTCAAATTCCCACCGCTCCGCCACGTTAGGCCGCAGGTCGCAGATGCCAATAGCAGAGAGCACGTCCCCGCCCAGAAGCCGCAGCCCCAAAGCCAGAGTGCTGCCCACGTCCCCCAGGGCCAGCAGATGAACCCGGCGCTTTTTGGGCGGGACCGGCAGGTCCAGCAGCTCCTCCCAGCGGGGATGGGCGGCGTTCACCGCCCGCACCCGGCCCCGGCCCACCGCCTCCGCCAGGTCCGCCGGGATGCCGGGGGCGCTCTGGCGGTCCGTTGTCAGAGTCTCCGGGCCCTCGCTGGCGGCCAGCAGGGCGGGAGCGGTGACGGGAAAGGTATCCCGGCCTGTGAGGGGCTCCCGGCGGAAGAGATAGAGTACCTCCCCCTCCTCCGGAAGGCGGTCCAGCGGCTCTCCAGGGGCCCCTTCTCCGTATAATATGCGGTTTTTATACAAACAGTATCCCATTTTACCCTCCAATGACAATTTTCACGCTGGCTTGCAGGCGCTTCAGCATCTCAATGTCGTTATCCAGATAGGCGGACGCGGCACGGCTGAGGTCGTAGGCCATACAGCTACCCTTGTCCGGACACAGCGGCAGGATCACCGCCTCCCCCAAACGGCTGAGGGTGAGGTTCCGGGCGTAGAGGGTCCGGTACTCCGTCTCCAGGGCCAGGAGGATGTCCCGAGCGTTCTCCAGGCAGCACAGGGACAGCCGGTAGGTGGACCCGTCGGCGCAGTCCTCGCTGAAGTCCGGGGCGGCGTAGGGGAAAATCCGGTTCACCGCCGGTTGAAGCCCCCCGGCCATGGGTTCGCTCCGGCGCACGGTGTCGCCGCCGATGAAGGGATACAGGGTGGACTCCACGAAGCGCATACGCAGGTTGGGCAGGTAATAGACGCTGTCCACCGGACAGCCCAGGAGTTCCATGGTGTCCCGGCCCACGCCGGTGAGGTAGCCCACCAGCACCTGCCGCACCTGTGCGCCGCTGGCGGAGAGCAGGGGGGCGATGCGCCGGATGCGCTTGCCGTCGTGGAGCATGTCGTCCACCAGAATGACAGGCCGGTCAAAGGCCCGGATCGTGCGCGTCTGGTCGGCCAGGGAGGCGTAGAAG
>CATIYU010000339.1 GCA_949739085.1 uncultured Eubacteriales bacterium
ACCCCCAGGACCGTCCGCCAGGTGAGGGGCAGGATGCGGACGAACTCCGTCAGGGCGTTCCAGCAGCGCTTCCACAGCCGCCAGCAGCAGCTGGCCAGGAACCAGCATACGCTGTTGCGCCACCACCGGCCCCGCTTCAGCCGGGTGGTCAGGGTCAGCAGCGTGGCCAGCGCCACTGCCACCGCCGCCGCCATGCTTCCCCCCAGGGGGACAAGGTATGCCGGCAGATAAAAAGCCGTCTGGTTCCAGTTGAGGAACCGGTCCACCGTTGACAGGGCCAGCACAAACGCCGTAGCGGCGCAGAGCAGATACAGATCCAGGGGGATTTTGTCCTGCCAGTTGAGCACAATGCCCTCCACGCCGGGACGCCGTCCCGCGGCCCAGAGCAGATACGCCAGCAGCACGGCGGAGGCCGCCAGGAGCGCCAGCGTCAATAAGACGGCCCCGCTGTAGTTGAGGGTATGGAGGATATTGTAAACCGTATAGTTGCGCTGGAAGACGCTGTTGGGCGGCAGGTTCCTGGAAAGACAGCCCACCACGGTATACACGGCGGGAGCCCCCTCTCCTGTGGTGATCCTCTCCGTGATAGTACAGGTGGCAAGGGGGTCCTCCGGGAACTGGGACCAGGAGCCGGTCAGGTTCTCCGGCAGAGGCTCGCCCTTGTAAATTTCGGCGGAGAAGCCGCCGTAGCGGCTCTCCAGCTCCGTCATAAAATAGCCGCTGTCTTCTATCGTGTAATAGAGTGCGCTGCGCGCCGCGCCCTGCATGTAGCTCTCGCAGAGCGGGTCCTCCTCGAAGGTAGCTCCCATGCCAACTCCGCTGGAGAGGGCCGCCGAAACGGCGGCGCCGGCCACCGCGCCCGTCACGCAGGCCAGCAGCAGCAGGACCGCCATACACTTGGCCGCAAAGCTGATGCGCAGATGAGACTTTCGATTCATAACATGCCTCCGTTCACCGGCAGGCCACAGCCAGCGGGAGTCCGGCGGGGCCTATGGTTCCATTTTATAGCCCAGCCCCCATACTACCTTCAGGTAGCGGGGGTCCGAGGGGTTGATCTCCAGCTTCTCCCGCAGGTGGCGGATGTGGACCGCCACCGCCCCTTCGGAGCCGTAGGCCGCCTCGTTCCACACCAGCTCGTAGATCTGGGAGGAGGAGTAGACCCGCCCCGGGTGCCGCATCAGCAGCAGCAGGATGTTGTACTCAATGGGGGTCAGGTTCACGGCCTCGCCGTCCACGGTGACGGTTTTCGCCTCGTCGTCCAGCTCGATGCCGCCGATGACCAGCTTGCTGGGCCGCTGCTCCATGCCGCCCAGGGTGGTGTACCGCCGCAGCTGGCTGCGGACCCGGGCCAGCACCTCCAGGGGGTTGAAGGGCTTGGTGATATAGTCGTCCGCGCCCACGTTCAGCCCCAGCACCTTGTCGGTGTCCTCGCTCTTGGCGGTCAGGAGAATCACCGGGATGTTGTACTCCTCCCGCAGCTTGGCAGTGGCGGATATGCCGTCCATCTCCGGCATCATGACGTCCATGAGGATGAGGTGAATTGTGTGCTTGCGGACAATTTCCAGGGCCTCCCGGCCGGTGTACGCCTCGTAGAGGCCGTACCCCTCGGAGCTGAGGTATATTTTCAGGGCGGAGACGATGTCCCGCTCGTCGTCGCAGATGAGGATGTTCAACATAAAGGCTTCTCCCACCTTTCAATTGTATTGTAGCATATCGGGGTATTAAGAATAAAGAGGCCAGTTTATTAGGAATTTCTTAAGAGAGTTCCACCAGCCCCGCGTCCGCCATTTTTTGCAGGGACATGAGGATTCCCAGCTTGGCGTGCTGCCAGGTGAGCCCCCCTTGGAAGTACACGGCGTAGGGCGGGCGGATGGGCCCGTCGGCGCTCAGCTCAATGCTGCTGCCCTGGACGAAGGCCCCCGCCGCCATGATAACCTGGCTGTCGTAGCCGGGCATATCCCCGGGCACCGGCGCGGCGAAGCTGTCCACCGGCGCGGCGGCCTGGATGCCCCTGCAGAAGGCCAGCATGGCCGCCTCGCTGCCCAGCTCCACGGCCTGGATGATGTCCCCGCGGCCCCCCCCGCCGCTGGGGACGCACCGGAACCCCAGGCCCTCGTACAGATTCGCCGCGAAGATGGCGCCCTTCAGCGCACCGGCGGTCACCGTGGGGGCCAGGAAGAAGCCCTGGAAAAAGGCGGGCAGGATGCCCAGATTGGCCCCCACCTCCTGGCCCAGCCCCGGGGCGGAAAGCCGGTAGGCGCACCGGTCCACGC
>CATIYU010000340.1 GCA_949739085.1 uncultured Eubacteriales bacterium
GGAGGCGTCAAATTCCACACGCACCAGCCGCTCCAGAGGGGGCTGAACCATGTCCGCCACCCGGGCCCCGGAGAGGTGCTTGCGCAGCAGCATGCAGAACATGGGCGGCGAGGCCGGGTTCTCCCGGGCCGTTCCGGTCAGGTGCATCCGGGCCTGACTGGCCCCGGCGCACAGCAGCAGCTTTTTGTTCCCCCGGAAGGTGAGAACCACCTGGTCCCGGGCGGGCTGCTGAACCTTCTCAATCCGCAGGCCCAGGGCCGCCTCCCGCACCTCTCGGACCACCCCGGAGAGGCAAATTCCGTCAAATGGCATGTTCGTCCTCCTCCATCATCACGGCGAAGAGGGCGTTGATGCGCTCCCGCCGCCCGTGCAAGTACAGATATCCCAAAAGGCACTCCAGAGCCGTGGCCTTTAAATAGTCCGGGCGGCTGGCGCTGTGGGGGACCGTGTGTACGTGGGCATTCCGGCCCCGCTTGAACACCGCCAGCTCCTCCTCCGTCAGAAGGGGGAGGATTTTCTCCGCCCGTTCCGCCTGGGCCGGAGCCCGCACCAGCTCCACCGCCGCACGGTGGAGACCCCGCCCGGTGGCCCCGCCGTGGGCGCACAGCCAGGAGCGGGCCAGCAGCTCGTACACCGCGTCCCCCAGGTGGGCCAGACCGATGCTGCTGATGGCCCGGATTTGGTCCTCCTCCAGGCGCAAATCGAAATAATCTCTCATAGCATCTCCTAGTTTGGTTAATAGTAGTATCATAATATAAGCCCCGAGGGCTCCTGTCAATCCCCTCATGGGCCCGGAGAAAAAAACGTCCATTTTTTGTACACCTTTTTTCGAGAAAACCCTTGTATTTTCCGGCACAGAGTGCTATATTACTCAACTGTGCTGATTTAAACAAGAGAGGTGTCAACATGGAAACGCTGATTCAATTATCCATCTGTCTCATCGGCGGCCTGCTGATGAGCCGTATTGCCAAGAAGCTGAATCTACCCGCCGTCACGGCCTATCTGGTGGCGGGCCTCCTGCTGGGCCCCTACTGTATCGGGGCGCTGCATATCGGCGGATTGGGTTTTGGGAGCGCCGTGGAGGTGGCCGCGCTGGATATCATCTCCCAGTCTGCCCTAGGCTTTATCGCTTTCACCATCGGCAATGAGTTCCGGCTGGACCAACTCAAGCACATGGGCAAACAGGCCATCTCGGTGGGCATTTTTCAGGCCGTGGCCACTACCGCGCTGGTGGATATTGCCCTTATTGTCCTGCACTTCATCAACCCCGGCCTGATCTCCATCTCCTCCGCTATCACCCTGGGCGCGATCGCCTCCGCCACCGCCCCGGCGGCCACGCTGATGGTGGTGCGCCAGTACAAGGCGGACGGCCCCCTGACCAAGCTGCTGCTACTGGTGGTGGCCATCGATGACGCGGTGGGCCTAGTGCTGTTTTCGGCGTCTTTCGGCGTGGCCGCAGCTCTGGAGAGCGGGGAAATCAGCCTTGTTACTGTGCTGGCAGAGCCGGTGATTGAGATTGTGCTGTCCCTGGCGCTGGGGGCGTTTATTGGCTGGCTTCTATACTGTGTGGAGAAATATTTCTATTCCCGCAGTAAGCGTCTCTCTATTTCCCTTGGCTTTGTCGTCCTGACGGTGGGCCTGAGTATGCTGGAGTTCGAGGTAGCGGGCGTGCATGTTGGATTCAGCCTGCTGCTGGTATGCATGATGACCGGCACCATTTTCTGTAACATCTGCGATTTCTCCGAGGAACTGATGGACCGCGTGGACAGCTGGACTGCCCCCCTGTTTGTGCTGTTTTTCGTCCTCTCCGGAGCGGAATTGAATCTGAAAGTGCTGTCCAACCCCCTGGTACTGCTGATCGGCGCGGTGTATATCGTCTTCCGCTCTCTGGGAAAATATCTGGGCGCGTTTGGCAGCTGTTCCCTCACCGGATGCAGCGATAAGATCACCAAGTACCTAGGCATCACCCTGCTACCCCAGGCGGGCGTTGCGCTGGGCATGGCCCTCACCGCCCAGCGGCTGGCGGAGGGGGAAGTGGTGCGCAACGTGGTGCTCTTCTCCGTGCTGGTGTATGAGCTGGTGGGTCCGGCCTTGACCAAGCGTGCGCTGATCGCCGCTGGGGAGATCAAGACCGAGGGCAAGACCAACGCCCGGCGCAGGAACGCCCCCAAGCCGCCGGTGCATCTGGGATAAAGAATACAGGCGGACGCCGGGAAGAGAATCCCCGGCGTCCCCTTCTCTGCAAGGAACGAAAAGCGGTGCATGGGAGAC
>CATIYU010000341.1 GCA_949739085.1 uncultured Eubacteriales bacterium
CCGGCAGGGGGCTCCCGCAGAAGGGACAGATTTTTTCCTTTTCCTCCACCATGCTCTGGCAGTATTCACAGCGGACTTTCATAGCGGCCTCCCAGAAAAAGTGTGATTTACAGCGGACAGCGGTCCGGTTTTTCCAGCCCTGAGTGTACCATTTTTAGCGGGAAAATGCAAGAGCGCCCAGGGCCTCAATACCGGGGAATCTCCCCCGGAAACGCCGCCGCCCGCTCCAGCAGCGGCCCCCTGGCCCCCATGGTAAAGGCAATATCGCTGCTACGGATGGAGAGCAGCTCCATACCCGGGCGCAGGTCCAGAAGCGCCAGGACCCCCTCCGGCAGGACCAGCGCCCCCTCCCCGCCGATGGGGAGCCAGCAGTAGGCCCGGCCCTTGTAGCGGGAAAAGCCCCCCGGCTCCGTCCGGTATGCCCCCAGGTCCGGGAGGTCCGACAGAATGTGTCCCAGCCGGGAGGGACCCAGCAACCCCCGGCGGGTGACGCAGAAGCCACCGGTGCTCCGGCTGCCCGTGAAGAGATAGACCCGGCCCTCCGACGCGGCGGCGTACTCCCGCACCGCCTGATCCGGGAGGCGGACAAAGCCGTCCGGGCCGATGCGGGACATCCCAAAAATGAATTTTCCTCCCCTGTTCATCTGCGGCATAGCGCTCCTCCTTTACGAGAGACTGGTCTGTTATTTTACCACAAGTTCCTCCACCTGCCAACAGCGTCCAAAAGAATTTCCCTCTTGTATCCCTGCTCCCGGCGGCTTATAATAGGGATGCATTTTTGCCCAAGAGAGGAGTGCCGCCATGCCCGCGCCCCGCGCCGCCGCCGTCCACGACCTCAGCGGTTTTGGACGCTGCTCGCTGACCATCGTCCTGCCCGCCCTCTCCGCCATGGGGGTCCAGTGCTGCCCTCTGCCCACCGCCTGCCTCTCCACCCACACCGGTGGCTTCTCCGGCAACACCTTCCTGGATCTCACAGACCAGATGGCCCCCACCACCGCCCACTGGAAGCGGGAGGGGGTGGCTTTCGACGCCATTTACACCGGCTTCATGGGAAGCCGGGAGCAGATCGCCCTGACGGCGGACTTTATCCGCGCTTTCCAGCCCCCGGACAATCTGACCGTGGTGGACCCGGTGATGGGGGACCACGGCAGGCCCTACCGGACCTACACCCCGGAGATGTGCCGGGAGATGTCCGCCCTGGCGGACCTGGCCGGCGTGCTCACCCCCAACCGCACCGAGGCCGCTTTGCTGCTGGGCGCGGACTACGCCGCTTTGCGCCTGGACCGGGAGGCGGACTGCCGGATGTGGGCGGAGCGGCTGAGCCTCTCCGGACGCCGCTCCGTGGTCCTCACCGGTGTGCAGCTGGACCCGGAGACTGCGGGGGCCGTCTGCTTTGACAGGGCCTCCGGGCGCACGGAGTTCGCCCTCGCCCCCCGGGTCCCAGGGCAGTTCCACGGAACCGGGGATCTCTTCGCCAGCGTCCTCACCGGCGCGCTGCTCCGGGGGCGGACTTTGCTGGAGGCGGCCGGGCTGGCAGCGGAATTTACCAGCCTGTGCGCCGCCCGGACCCTGCGGGAAAACACCCCGGCCCGGGAGGGCCTGGACTTCGAGCCCCTGCTGTGGCGTCTGGGCCGGGCGCTGGAGGAAGGACGGGAGGCCGGTTTACGGGAAAGCCTGTAGTCCCGGCCGAAAAAAGTCCGGCTTGCCCCTTGCGTTTTCCACTGGCGTTCTGTATAATATTCTCCATCCATTTTTGGACAAACTGTTTATAAGGAGTGTGACGGCATGGCCGAAGAAACCAGGACTCCCGCCGGGGAGCCGGAGAGCAAAAACTTTATCCACCAGTTCATCGACGAGGACATCTCAGAGGGGGGCCGGTTCCAGGGCCTGGCGGTCCATACCCGTTTTCCCCCGGAGCCCAACGGCTACCTGCACATCGGCCACTGCAAGGCCCTGTGCATCGACTTCGGCACCGCAGAGAAGTACGGCGGGCTCTGCAATCTGCGCATGGACGACACCAACCCCTCCAAGGAGGACGTGGAGTATGTGGAGGCCATCCAGGAGGACATTCACTGGCTGGGCTTCGACTGGGGAGACCGCTTTTTCTACGCCTCCGACTACTTTGAAAAGATGTACGAGTGCGCCGTGCGCCTGATCCGCAAGGGCTTGGCCTACGTCTGCGAGCTGACGCCCGAGCAGATGCGGGAGATGCGCGGCGACGTGAACGC
>CATIYU010000342.1 GCA_949739085.1 uncultured Eubacteriales bacterium
CGCCGCAGGGCGGCGGGGTCCTGGCGCACGGTGATGGCGTGCATATCAGCCATGAAGTAGTAGCAGTCGAACTCCTCCGCCCGGGCAGGCCAATTTTTGATGGCTCCCAGATAGGATCCCAGGGTCAAATCGCCGCTGGGCTTGATGCCGGAGAGCATGGTTTTTTTCTCGTCCATTTTTAGCTCCTTTGTTATCATATCGCGAAACCGCGGATTTTCCTGGATTTAACCCAGTATTATACCACCCCATGGGTAAATTGGCAACCCTGGCGGCGGAAGCCTATATTTTTTTCACAAAGCAGACGATCCGGTTCGCCTCCGAGAACCCCAGCGCCCTGTGGAACCGGAAGCTGCCGCCGTTATGAATCTCGCAGTCGCTGGCAAATTCCCGGCACCCCATCTCCTTTGCCCACGCCTCGCACGCGGCCAACAGCTCGCCCCCGTAGCCCCTGCGGCGGAACGCCTCCTGTACGAAGACGCCCTCCAGGTATCCCACGGGGCTGGTCTCCGTCCCCTCCACATAGTCGTGCCGCAATTGGCACTGGGCAAACCCCACGGGAACGTCTTTATCAAACTTCAAAAAGATCTGAGCGTCCTCCCTGGAGAGGAGCTCTGAGAACTCATCCGCCAACCCGGCGGCAGAATGTCCGCCCCACAGCAGGAGGGCCAGCTCCGCCGCGGCCTGGACGTCCTTTCTTTCCACTTTCCGAACCACCCCGCACCTCCCTACTGCGCCTGCTTCATGGAGAGGGAGATGCGCTTCTTCTTTTCGTCCACCTCCAACACCGCCACCTTTACAACATCCCCCACGGCCACGGCTTCAGAGGGGTGCTTGAGGTACTTGCTGGAGATCTGGGAGATGTGGACCAGGCCGTCCTGGTGGACGCCGATGTCCACAAAGACGCCGAAGTCAATGACATTGCGCACAGTTCCGGTGAGGACCATCCCTGGCCGGAGGTCCTTCAGCTCCAGTACGTCTGTACGCAGGATGGGGGGCGGCAGCTCGCTGCGGGGGTCCCGGCCCGGCTTTTGCAGCTCCTTCGCCACATCCAGCAGGGTGGGCACGCCCACGCCGCAGGCCTCCGCCAGCTTCTGAGCCCCTGCGGCCCGGATGCACTGCTCCAGGTCCCGGAGGTTCCCGGCGGAGACGTCGGCAAGGGTATGGCCCGTCAGCGCCAGCAGCTGTTCCGCTGCGGCGTAGCTCTCCGGGTGGACGGCCGTGTTGTCCAGCACGGTTTTGCTCTCCGGCACACGCAAAAATCCCGCGCACTGCTCATAGGCCCTGGGGCCCAGCTTGGGGACCTTCAAAATCTGCTTCCGGGAGGTAAATTCGCCGTTCTCCTCCCGGTACTTCACCACGTTTTTCGCCGTAGTGGCGTTGAGGCCCGCCACCCGCTGGAGCAGGGACGGGGAGGCGGTGTTAATATCCACGCCCACAGAGTTGACGCAGTCCTCCACCACGCCGCCCAGAGCCTCGTCTAGGCGCTTGGGCGGCATGTCGTGCTGGTACTGGCCCACGCCGATGGCCTTGGGATCGATCTTCACCAGCTCCGCCAGGGGGTCCTGGAGGCGGCGGGCGATGGACACGGCGGAGCGCAGGTTCACGTCGAATTGGGGAAACTCCTCTGCCGCCAGCTTGGAGGCGGAGTACACCGACGCCCCTGCCTCGCTGACAATCATGTAACTGAGCCCGCCGCCAGCCTCCCGGATGAGCTCCACCGTCATCTGCTCAGTCTCCCGGGAGGCGGTGCCGTTGCCGATGGCGATATGGGTGACGCCATGGCGGCGGACGAGGCCCAGGAGCTCCTCGATGCAGGCCCGCTTCTGCCGCTCGCCGTGGGTGGGGTAGACCACCGTGGTGTCCAGCACCTTCCCTGTGCCGTCCACCACCGCCACCTTGCACCCCATGCGGTAGCCGGGGTCCAGGCCCATAGTGACATGGCCCTTTACCGGCGGCTGCATCAGCAGGGGCCGCAGGTTCAGGGCGAAGTTGCGGATAGCCCCCTCGCTGGCCTCCTCGGTGAGGAGGCTGCGGATCTCCCGCTCCAGGGAGGGGTAGAGGAGGCGGTCATAGGCGTCCTCCGCAGCGGACTTGATGAACTCCATGGCCCTGGTCCCCGGCTTCACCACCCTGCGCCGCAGCATGGGCAG
>CATIYU010000343.1 GCA_949739085.1 uncultured Eubacteriales bacterium
CACCATCTCCTTCATAGAGGTTGGGATTAAGAAGATAGAGTTAGCCACCTGTCTGCGGCAGGATAAGATCCGGCTGACGCATTTCGTGTGATGTCACATAGTCATTTTCATCTGTCAAATTCCGATGATGGTTCAGGTGTAAGCTGGGGCGGTGAGGGTAGATGTTCTTCCACTCCCACCAGGGTCGTTCCGCCAGCAGTGACATAGACGATCTTCAATTCTGTGTCTACGATATCGCCTTTGCTCCCCATCTCCTTGAGGAAATAGCGGCCAGAAACCGTCAGATCCTCAATATAATTGTCCAGCTTGTACCCCGCCACCCGGATTTCCTTTGCGATGACGGTCGTACTAGGGGTCAGGCTGTTCAGGACGATCCAGCCATTGCGGTCCGTCACATAGTCGCCATTGGCATCCGTGGTGTAGAGGCCGTTGGAGTTGGTAAGACCCTTGTTGGCGGTTGTCACCTTGATCTGTACGCCAGCAAGAGTCTGCTTTGTCACAGAATCGTACTTTTCAAAGATAAGCCCGCTCTTTTTCGTGTTAGTGACGATCATCGTCTGGCTTTTGCCATTGGCTGATATGATCCTCCCAAAGCAGACCAAGGAAAACGGGAAATTTATCCATGGGCTGATCAAAGACGGCGCCAGAGCAGGAGTATGAGCTGGCAATGTTGTGTCTAACGGATTGCGGGCTTGTCCATAAGGTCCATAAGGTTAACGCTCCCAGCATGCCGCTAAAACCCTATGAGGACTTGAAAGCGTTCAAGCTATTTCTGGTGGATATGGGACTGCTGTCCTGCATAGTGGGGCTCCGGCAGGATATTTTGCTGGATGGGAATCCGCTATTTAAAGAATTTAAGGAGACGTTGACAGAACAATACGCACCCAGCAGATGGAGACAATGGAGAGGCTGAATATCTACTATTGGATCGCCGGTCGGGGAATTGCAGAAGTCGGCTTTGTGGTGGATAATGGCTCCAATGTGATCCCGGTGGAGGTCAAGGCTGAGATCCGTCTCCAAGCTAAGAGTTTGAAGGTGTATCGGGAAAAATTCCAACTGAAATTATCTATCTGGACATCTATGGCAGATTACAGGCGGGAAGCTTGCCGGTTGAATCTTCCTCTTTGGGCAATAGAGATTATGAGAAAAATCTCTATCACTGATTTCACTCAACGAATAGCATTTCCGTCTCAAATCGCCGTATAGTGGCATACCATTTCTCCATTGTTTGTCTGGAAATCCTTCTGCCCGCAGGCTTTCCAGAGTTCTTTTCCGTTTGCTTTGTCCGTTAAAGAACGGGTAAAGCGGAAGGAGGAATTTCTCCGGTCAAAGATGGCCTCCCATGGGCCGCCGTATTTCAGGTGGATGTCCAAGTGGATTTTCTCTTTGGTACTGCCCTTTTTAACGGCAATTTTGTCCAGAATTGTGGTAATCAGCGCGGAGTTGACCCCGTTTTGGAAGGTCAACTCCTGCTCCAGGGCAGTGCGGATCTCCTCTAACCGTGCAGTTGCCTGTCTGCCTTTTTCCGCTTCGGCCTGGGTCGCCGTCAGCTTTTCCTCCAGGGCCTTGGCCGATCGTTGAAGTCATCGCTGCGCACTTTCCAATCTGCATCCCCTCGATTCATGAATATGTTCAGGGAAGGAAAAATACCGGTCAGATGATCTGACCGGTATTAAGATTGTGCCGCGCGGGATTTGATTCGCCTTATCAAATGTTGTTGCAAAATTTCCCGTACAGCGTTACAATGCGAGTAAGCAAACAAGCGGACAAGGAGAAAGCGCGTATTATGGAACAACAAAAAACATTGCTTAAATATTTCGAATGGTCCCTCCCCGCCGATGGCGGGCACTGGCGGCGGGCGGCGGCGGACGCGCCTCGCTTAGCAGCTCTGGGCTTTACCGGCGTGTGGCTCCCTCCGGCCTATAAGGGCCATCAGGGACAGGCGGACGTGGGCTACGGCGTCTATGACCTGTACGACCTGGGGGAATTTGACCAGAAGGGGACCGTCTCTACC
>CATIYU010000344.1 GCA_949739085.1 uncultured Eubacteriales bacterium
CGCCTCCACTACGACCGAAACAGGGAGACAATTTACCTGCTGGATGAAATCTATGAGAACAAGCTGCCCAACGATGCGGCGGCGGAGAAAATCAAGGCAAAGGGGTACACGGACGCCTATATCACCTGCGACAATGCCGAACCGAAATCCGTTTCCGACTTCCGGGACTGCGGCCTGCCGGCAAAGGAGGCTGTCAAGGGCCCGGGCAGCGTGGACTACGGCATGAAGTGGCTGCAAAAGCGGACCATCGTTATTGACAGGAGAAGAACGCCCAACGCCTATAACGAGTTCGTGAATTATGAGTACGAGCGGGACAGGGACGGCGAGATCATCAGCGGATACCCGGACGCTGACAATCACCTGATTGACAGCACGCGGTACGCGCTGGAGCGGGTGTACCGCAGGAGGGGGGCGACAGCGTGACAGATATCATCAACATACTGAAATCTATGGGCTACTCCACGGTCCCTGCTTCCTTTTACGGCGAAATCGACACCTGGAAGTCCTGGTATGACGGGAACGTCGGAAACTTCCACAGATACCAAGTCTACAACGGCCTGAACCGGGTGGACTGCCGCCGGTACTCTATGGGAATGGCAAAAAAGGTAGCTGAGGACTGGGCTAACCTTCTGCTTAACGAAAAAGTCAAAATTACTCTGGAGGGATCAGCGGAGCAGGCTTTCTTTGACGGCGTGTGTAAGGAAAACAACTTCGCGGTCAAGTCCAACGAGATGCAGGAGCTGAAAGCCGCGCTGGGGACCGCCGCCTATGTGGTTCGGGCCTCCGGGGTGGATGTGGACAGGAACACGGGGAAGATATCCAGCAGAGACGGTGCGGCCCTGAAGATCGACTATGTGACCGCCCCCAATATTTTCCCGCTGTCATGGGAGAACGGGATAGTCAAAGAGTGCGCTTTTTCCAGCATCGTCATGGAGGGCGGAAAGGAATATACATACCTACAGATCCACCGCAAGGGAGAAGACGGGAACTATATTATCGAGAATCGCCTGTACCAGAACGGCACAGAAGCGGAGCTGTCAACAGTAAAGTCCATGGTGAACGTGCCGTCTGTTGTACATGCGAATTCGCCAATGCCCCAATTCGTCATTGACCGGCTGAACATTGCAAACAATGTGGACAACACTCTGTCTATGGGCATCCCGGCTTTTGCCAACGCCATCGACCAGCTCAAGGGCGTAGACGTGGCCTATGACAGCTATGTCAACGAGTTTGTGCTGGGGAAAAAGCGGGTGATGGTAAAGCCGGGAGCAATCAAGGACCTGGACGGGAACCCGGTATTTGATCCCAATGAGCTTTACTACTATGTTTTGCCGGAGGATACAGCGGACGGCAACATCATCCAGCCTATCGATATGACCCTGCGGACGGCGGAACACAACGCAGGCTTACAGGATATGCTCAACGCTCTATCCAGCCGCTGCGGGTTTGGCGAGAACCACTACCGATTTGACAGCGGCAGCATTGCAACGGCTACTCAGGTCATCAGCGAAAACTCCACCATGTTCCGTACCATCAAGAAGCATGAGATCATCCTGGAACAGGCGCTGACTGAGCTGTGCCGGATCATTCTGCGGCTTGGCAATTCCGTTATGGGGATGGGACTGAACGAGGATGTGGAGGTATCCATTGACTTTGACGACAGCATCATCGAGGACAAGGATACCGATTTTGCACGGGATATGCAGCTTTTGAACGCCGGTATTATGAACGCTTGGGAGTTCCGGGCCAAGTGGATGAACGAGGACCCGGCCACGGCTAAGGCGTCCCTGCCCCAAATGGAGGATATGACGGACGAGGAACAGGACGAGGTGGAGTAAATGCCGCGCTATCCGTTCAGCCCAGAGATTCTGGACGCCATCCCCGAGGAGCTGGCGGAGCTGTTCCGGGACTTGGAGATGAAGCTGTTGGAAGAGATATGCTCCCGGATCAGGATCGCGGACCAGCTCAACGAGGTCACGGTGCAGGATATCCGCGCCCTTCGCGCACACGGTATCGATCTGGAGGACATCAAGAAGGCCATTCGGAAGGCCACCAGCACCGGCGAGGAAAAGCTGGACAGGCTGTTGGACGATGTGGTGGCCCGCAATCAGCGATACTATACCGAGATGGTCGATCTTGCAGGTGTGACGGTCCCGGAGCGGCTTTTGGATCAGGAAGATATTTACGCAATCTATGAGCAGACAAAAGGCCAGTACCGTAACATTACACAGTCCATGGGATTTCTTGTCCGGCAGGGGCGGCATCGGGTCATGTTGCCGCCTGCGAAGGCTTATCAATGGGCGCTGGACAGCGCGGAGCTGCAAATCCAGTCCGGGGCCATCAGCTATAATCAGGGGATCTCTGAACAGGTAAAGCGGCTGGCGGACCGGGGGCTGTGCGTGGCGTTCGACAAAGACGGGAAGCCTCTGAAAAACCGCGTTGCCTATGAGAGCGGCCACATAGACCAGCTGGACGTTGCTGTTCGCCGCGCGGTGATGACCGGCGTGAACCAGCTCAACCAGAAGTACCGGGAGCAGTCCATGGACTACCTGGAGACGGATTTGGTGGAAGTCACGGCCCACCTGGGGGCCCGGAATATCCCAGGACCGCTTGGATTTGAAGCGCATAGTGAGTGGCAGGGCGGTGTATATAAGTGGAGGAGATAGGATGACGAAAACTTTCTGTGATATATGCGGAAAAGAATATAGCGGCGGAACGGGATGGGTTTTTGCAGCAGATGAAAGAGAAAAAGGAGGTCTGATTTCTCTCTGCGCAGTACTTGACTGCTGTCCAGCTTGCAAAAACAAAACCAAAAATATCAATGTTCAACATATTCTGATTGAATACTGGAAAAGTTTAGTAGAAAAGGACAGGGAGGTGGTGTGATGGCAATTTACCCTGATTTTGTGGAGGAGTGTGGATACGGTCACGTCCAAGGGATCGGGGGAGCAAACTGTCGGCACTCCTTCTACCCGTACATAGAGGGCGTATCTGAGCGCACCTACACCGACGCGGAGCTGGAGGCCATGAAGCCGGAAAACCGGCCCAAAATCCAGTTTGAGGGCCGGGAATACGACGACTACCAGGCTACCCAGAAGCAGCGCCAGATCGAGCGCACCGTCCGCAAGCTGAAACGCCGTAAGACCGCTTTCGAGGCGGCGGGCCTGAAGGAGGACGCTCAGGCAACGAACATCCGCCTGCGGCGGCTGAGTAAGGAATACAGCGAGTTCAGCAAAGCAGCAGGGCTCCCGGAGCAGCGGGAGCGGATGAAGGTTTTGTATCCATAATTTTGATTGGCCCGATGTCGCAAAACTACGGGACAGCCGCGAGGCATAAAACCAGGGGCGACGGCCCGAAAACGGAGGTAAATTACATGAGTGAACCTAACAGCAATACCAAGGCCGCTGAGGCCACCGCCCCGGCTACCGCGCCGGAGACCACCCCTGAGAAGACCTTCACTCAGGCGGAGGTAGATTCCATTCTTGGCAAGCGACTTGCAAAAGCCATGAAGGGCATGCCCGGCGATGAGGAGCTGACAGCCTTCCGGGCATGGAAGGAAAGCCAGCAGACCGAAAAGGAACGGTGGGACACGCTGACCCGCGAGCGAGACGAAGGCAAAACGGCTCTTGCCGCCGCGCAAAGCGAGCTGGAACAGCTTAAGCGGGAAAAGTTCCTGCTTGGTAAGGGTGTTCCTGCCGATGATGTGGACTACTACGCATTCAAGATCGGGAAGCTGGTCAGCGAAACCGTAGATTTTGAAAAAGCGGCGGAACAGTTCCTGAAGGAACACACGCCGCAGGAGCCCGCGACCCCCTCCGGTGGCGTCCGCGTAGACTTTGGCGCACCGCTGGGCGGCGGAAAAAGCTCTATGACCATGAGCGATTACATCAACAACAAGCTGCGCGGCAGATAGCCGCAGAAAGGAAAAATTATGCCTGATAATACCGTTGCTATTTTGCGTGAACAGACGCAGGCGCTGATCGGGACCGAAGAGATCAACCAGATCATCCAGTCCACCGTGGAGAACTCCGTGGCTCTCCGTATGATGACCCGGCTTCCCAACATGGCGACCAACGTCCGGGAGTATCCCATCATGGATAACTACCCTATGGCGGGGGTCGTGGAGGGCGATAATGGACTGAAGATGACCACCAACATGAAGTGGAGCAAGAAAAAGCTCTACGCAGAAGAAATCGCCGCCATTGTGACCATCCCCGATAATGTGGTCGCTGATGCTTCCTATGATATCTGGGGGCAGGTAAGGCCCCGTCTGGAGGAGGCCGCTGGCCGCGTGATCGACAAGGCCATCTTCTTCGGTGTGGACAAACCTGCGTCCTGGCGGGATGGTCTTGTAAACTCTGCTACGAACGCTGGAAACGTGGTGGCCGCGACCGCCGACCTTTACAAGGATGTGTTTGACGAAAACGGACTGATCGCGAAGGTTGAGGAGGACGGCTATTTCCCGGACGGGATCCTCTCTGCCGTCTCCATGCGGTCGAAGCTGCGCGGCCTGCGGGACAAGAGTGACCGTCCCTTGTTCCTGGAGAATATGCAGAACACAACGCCCTATATGCTCAACGGTATCCGGATGGAGTTCCCCCGCAACGGCGCGTTTGACCCCACAAAAGCCCTGATGATTACTGGCGATTTCACCCAGGCCGTCTATGCCATCCGGCAGGATGTGACCTTTGACGTTTTCGACAGCGGCGTGATTTCCGATTCCGACGGCAAGGTGGTTTTCAACCTGATGCAGAACGACATGAAGGCCATCCGTATGGTCATCCGGCTGGGCTGGGACATCTTCAACCCCCTGAACGCCATCAATGAGGACGAAACCACCCGCTTCCCGTTCGCGGTGTATAAGCCCGCTGCTTCCGCATCTGCCGCTGCGGCGAAGGTCGCGGTAAAGTAAGAGAGGAGGCCCCGGCATGGTCTACGCAGACTATGATTTTTACGCGAATACATATTTCGGTCGGGCCATCGCCGAGGCTGATTTCCCCCGCTTTGCCCTGCGTGGCAGTCAGTACATGGACTATCTCACCCAGGGCCGGTCGGAGACCCGGGCGGAGCTGGAGGCTGTAAAGCTGTGCTGCTGCGAGCTGGCGGAGCAGTATCAAATGATCGATACGGCGCAGGCGCTGGCCCGAAAAAGCCTTTCTGCGGGGGTTGCTGACGGGCTGGAAGTCCAGAGTGAGGCGGTGGGCAGCTGGTCGAAATCCTACCGCTCCGGCGGCGACAGCGCCCAGTCTGCGGCCCAGGTGGCAGCGGAAAAGAATGCCGCCCTCTATGCCATCGCACAGCGGTATTTGAGCCGCACAGGGCTGCTGTCCAGAGCTGGGGGGTGCTGGCGGTGAGTATGTTCCCCCATACCGTGACCCTGTACCAATCAGAAACGGTCATGGATGACAAGCTCAACGAAACCATCGTCAACCATATCACCGTTCTGGAGGGCGTGCTGCTGATTGCTTCCAAGGCCGCAAAC
The DNA here is from genome assembly GCA_949739085.1 of uncultured Eubacteriales bacterium. The sequence goes on from CATIYU010000344.1 coordinate 5,483, forward strand.
GTCCGTGCTACCGGCCTTGAGGGCGCGGACGCGGTAAACCTTCATATTCCCTTCGGCGTGAAGGCCGTGGACGGCGTTACCGGGGAGGTCAAGATATACGTTGACCCGGTAGAGGGCTGGAAAAAGGAACAGGACAAATCAAAGGTTTGGACTATCTCTATCGGCACCGTATTCGTCAAGGGAAGGGTGGTAGAACCGGACGCCAGCCGGACCGCTCTGGAGCTGGGCTATGACGATGTGTATCAGGTAACAAAGGTCGATAAGATTGACTTTGGAAGCCCGGATATGCAGCACTGGGAGATCGGAGGGAACTGAGTGAGCTACCTGAAAATCAGCATGAAAGACAACTTTTCCGCCGGTCTGATGAAGAAGCTGCAGGAGGCGGGGCCGAGGGCGGCGCACGCCGTTGCGGTGCAGGTCGAAAAAGACACGGAGCCGTTTGCCCCTGCGCTCACAAAATCCCTCGTAAACAGGACGCAGGTCATGGATGGCGCTGTAATTTACCCCGGTCCCTATGCCCGGTTTCTTTATCATGGCAAACTGATGATCGACCCGGACACCGGGAGCGCGTGGGCACCAAAGGGAGCAACTAAAGTTGTCACCGAGAAAGACCTTGATATAAAAAAAGACGTACATAGTCAAGCGCAGTCCGAATGGTTTGAGGCCTCCAAAGCCCAAAACATGGAAAAGTGGGTGCGGGTGGCCGGGAGGGAGATAGACCGTGAACTCGATAAATGAAAAGCCCCACCCACTGGTTGCGGCGGAGGAAGCGGATAAGATATCCCGAAACGTCCTAATCTGGCTGAACACCTTCCCGGATATCCCGGACGCTGTACTGGCCGGGAACCCTATGACACCCATCAACTTTGAATTCTTGGCGGATAATGTGCCCTGCATGGCTCTGTCTACCATTCAGGCCCCTTATATCGTGGAACAGTACATTGTTGGAGGATACAAAGCGGAATATCAGTTCAAGGTTATCTATCGTATCATCCCAGGAAACACCACAAGCCCGGATAAGCGCCTCAAGGCGAACGAACTTTTGGACAGGCTGGGAGATTGGTCGGCAAGGTCATCCCGCAATTCGAAATCAAAGCTTGATTTAGGAGAAGGAATTAACGCCCTCAAAGTAGAGGCGACCACACGAGCGTCCCTGTTCGCTATGTACGAGAACGGCGACGAAGACCACCAAATCCTAATGAAACTAACATATGAGGTGATATAAATGCCTGAAAATACTTTCAACACGCCTGCCGGTCAGACCATTGCGCGGGAACTGATGATCGCGTATTTGAACACCGGAACAAAAGAGGCTCCGGTCTGGAGCCCGTTCGGGAAGCGGACCTCCGATAGTTCCATCGATTACGACTGGGGCGAGGACACCAGCAAGGACATTCTGGGCAATACCTGGACCACCATGAAAAAGCCCACTATGACCCAGGGCTTTGACCCGTGGGACCTGGACGGCGGAGATGCGGCGCAGCAGAAAATTTACCAGCTGGCCGTGGTGGAGCAGAACGCCCAGGCGCTGACCAACATGGACGTGATGATCGCGCACTTCTACAGCGGAAGCAAGGAGGCGGCATTTGCGGAGCGCTATGCCTCCTGCATGGTCAAGCCCTCCAGCCTGGGCGGCGAGGGCGGCGGCAACCTGGGTATGCCTGTAGACGTGACATACGGTGGCGATCGGACGGTAGGAACCGTCAGCAAGGGGGCAGACGGGGCCATAACCTTTTCGCCCGGCACATCTGCCGCAGGGGAGGAGGAATAAGCCATGAAAGAGCTTGTCTTTGATTCCGGCGTTGTATCCTACTCCCTCAACGGAAAGTGTGAGGTCAGCTTTAACCCGGCGGACCACGCATTTGCAGAGCGGTTCTACAGCGCCGTGGACGAAATGGGGAAGCTCCAGGACGAATACGCGAAAAAGGCGGAGGCGCTGCAGGAGCCTGGAGAGGCGTTCTCACTGGCTCGGGCTCGGGATGCGGAGATGGGAAAGGTCTTGGACGGCCTCTTCGACGCGCCTGTCTGTGATGCTGTTTTTGACAGTATGAGCCTGTGCGCGTTCGCCAACGGCTTCCCGGTCTGGCTCAATCTGATGCTCTCCATTTTGGATGAGATTGAGGCCAATATCGGAGACATCCAGAAGCAGGCCGATCCGCGTATTGCCAAGTACAAGGCCAAGTACCAGAAGTACGCCGCCAAGTATC
>CATIYU010000345.1 GCA_949739085.1 uncultured Eubacteriales bacterium
AACAGCGAAGAGCTGGCCGCTCTGCGCAAATTCAAGGCCGACGCCGAAACTGCCGAGGAGCAGGAAAAGCGCAAGGAAGTGTTTGCCCAGTTTGAAGACCTGGCAGGCGTAGAGGCATTTGAGAGCCTGCGTGAGCACTGCCTGGAGTTTGACCTGGAGACGCTGGAGGAGAAGTGCTTCGCTATTCGTGGCCGGAATGGCGCCATGGCAAAGTTCTCCAATGAGCCCAGAACACCAAAGCTGCCGGTGGATACGCACAATACAGAGTTTGAGCCCTATGGCGGTCTGTTCGCCAAGTATGGGGTTTCTGCAGCAAAGTAAGCATTGATGCAAGAAAAGAGAGAAGATGTCTAAATATGTGGGGTATATCTACTGTATTACCAACAGAATAACTGGTAAGCAATATATCGGTCAGACCAATACAACTGTCAAGCGGAGATATACTGAGCATTTATGTTGTGCTGCTTCAAGTGAAGACACCACATCTCTCCTATATCGTGCTATGCGCAAATATGGAGTTGATAATTTCAGCGTTGAGAGCTTGGAGTCAGTTACGTCTGATAGTAAGAATGGATTAAAGAGCATACTGAATGACAGAGAGATTTTCTATGTTGCCAGTAAAAATACATACAAGCCAAACGGATACAACATGACTGCTGGTGGATATGCATTTGCGGAGCACATTGCTGTGCCTGTTGTGCAGGTTCTTTCGAGCGGTGAAATTGTTGCGTCCTATGAGAGTATGCAAGATGCTGAGAACGCATTACATATTCCATATGGCTCCATAAAGCGGGCGTTACACTCTAACTCACACTATGCAAATGGATTCTTCTGGTATCGGAATGAAAACAACTACTATCGTGTTGGATCTTTTATCGGTGAACAACGAAGAGGCGACATAACCGCTGTGTATCAGTTTAGTCTAAGCGGAGAACCGATTCAATCATTTGATTCGTTCACGGAAGCAGAACATAAAACCGGTATAAATCACGCAAAAATTTCGGCGGTTTGTTGTGGAGTCCGAAAAAGCACTGGTGGTTATCTTTGGTCGTATTCTTCTGTAGTGACACCCTATGTACCGGAAAAATCAACTCATAAACGCAGGTCGGTAACCCAAATGGATATGGATGGAAATGTTATTCAGACATACTCTTCTGCAACAAATGCAGCAAAAGAACTTGGGCTACAGCAAGCACTGATTTCAAAATGTTGCAACGGGAAACGCAAGTCCACTGGTGGATACCGGTGGGCATTTTTATTACCGAAAAAGGAGAACTAATAAATGAGTTATGCTGTGATTAGAACAGATTTGCTTAGTGGCACTAAGCAGCCCACCGACCTTGTCTCTCTGCGCTTTTACGGCGCTGATGGCAAGGTAGCGGAAGTTGAGAACGGCGTCATCGTGAAGCTGGAAGGCTATGAGGACGGTGAGCGTGAGGTGATGAAGGCTGTCGCCGCTGCCGCAGGAGCCGACCTGAACGAGTGCGCCATCGTGGCCGGTGTTGAGGTCATGTACGATGAGCGCAAGAAGAACCTGGATGAGTTTATCAACGAGGCGGGTAAGGCCACCCGTGGCTACATTCCCCGCAGCCGCAACATTTTCTCTGTGACCGCAGAGGGTTTTGTCGGCGGCACCGTACCCAATAAGGGTGATACCGTCGGCATCGGCGCTAACGGCAAGATTGCCGCTGGCGGCACTGGTCTTGGTGTGTGCGTGGATGTTGAGGTCGTTGGCCGCCATACCTACTACGCCATCAAGATTGATAAGACCGAGAAATAAGAGAGGAGGTACATACAATGCCTGATATGAAAGATATTGTCAAGGTTGCTGTTGACGCATACCACGGTAATGTGGAACAGTATTCCGTTGGCCAGTCCCAGGAGGTTCTGCGCAAGGCGCTGGTTGATGCCAACGGCGGCAGCACCAAGCTGGACTACCGCAAGATTCGTGACGGCGAGTGCAAGGGTCTGTTTACCCTGATTGAGCAGATTCTGTCCCGTAC
>CATIYU010000346.1 GCA_949739085.1 uncultured Eubacteriales bacterium
ATAGGTGTTGGTCCAAACGCTGCTGTTGTGGTCATTGGTGCCGCGGCTCTGAACAATCAGTTCATAGGTCTTGCCGGCGGTAACGATACCGTACCGGTAGCCCTCGGAGCCGCGCTCGCCAACGTTGGCCCACACGGTGGACCAGCCGTCGCCCCACTCGCGGGAGTCGCCAGTGACAGCGATGGTGTTGCCCGCAGCGGCCTTAACGTAGACGTAGAGCCGGTCGTCGCTGTAGTCGCTCCACACACTGTAGGGGATGGAGACAACCTTGCCCTCTTCCGCAGTCAGAACGGCAACCGTCTCGCCGGTGCCATTGACCCGGATCTCAACAACCACAGGGGCGTTGGTCTTCTGGTTGTGGCGGGCAATGTAGTCATCAGAGATGCGGTCAAAGAGTTCCTTCAGGCCGGGGACGTACTTCCACAGGAGGTCGACATCCTGATAGACGCTGTCAGAAACATTGATGGTGAGCGCGGGATTGCCCTGAGCGTCGGTCATGTAGACGAGCAGGTCGCCCACAACGAAGTCGCGGTCAGCCCGGACGCTGTAGGTGGTGCGCACGTTGGGCACCGCGGCGTTGGCGCGGTTGTAGCTGACAGCATAGGAAGCAACGCTGTCGCGGGGGATGTACACCAGGTTGGCGGGATCCATGGAGTAGTCGGTGCCGTCCTTGGTGACAACAATGTAGTCGATGTTGCGGATGCGCTCCGCGCCCACGACCACGCCGGAGAAGACGCCGTAGTATTCCCAGTTCTCGTCAACCAGAACAGCGTCGCCGTTCTCGTCGGCATAGTAGAACTCCATTAGGTCGTCCAGGCCGTTGGGCCAGGGAGCGGAGGCGCGCATGTAGTTGTTGCGCCAGCTGCTGATGAACATGGGGACCATGGTGTCGCCCCAGACCTTCTCCTCGGTGTCATAGCCCAGGGAGTAGACGCCGGTCTGGCGGCCGCCCAGCAGCTTCTGGTCCAGAGCGTAGGCGAAGTAGACGTTGGGGATCTCCTCGTGGTAAGCGCCCTCAATCACGACCACCTCGGCGCGGCTGTAGCCCAGATCCTTAGCCTGATCGGAGACAACAGCGTAAGCCTTGGTCACCTTGAAGTTGGAGGGAGCCTTGGCATAACCGGTCCAAGTGGTGATAGTCTCGCTCTTGGTACCCGGGTTCTGCACGTAGTAGTAGACGGTCTCGGTGGTGGTGTGAATCCGGCGGCTGAACCATGTGCCGTTCTCATTAACCGTCGCGCCGTAGAGGGTCTGGTCCTGAGCGGAGACATTGTAGTTGGTCACATCAATGGCGTAAGCGTTGTAGTCCACAGTGGCGCTGTGGCGGCCCACAGTAGCCAGGGAGTACTCGCCCTCGCCGTTGACCAGGGTGGAAGCGATGTTGGTGACGTACTCATAGGCGCTCCCATTGGGCACATAGCGGCCATTCCACTGGACGTTATCGCCCCAGAAGGTCCAGTTGGGACCATAGTAGACCTCGTGGAAAGGCTTCAGGCGCTGCCAGGTGCCCTCCTCGCGGTTGTCGCCCTCGTCGATAGCGTCATAGATGAACACATCAGCGGGAGCGTTTCTGGGATCGTCCAGAACGGTCACGTCGGCGTAGTCGCCGTTCCAGATCTCAGCCTTGTAGATCTCGATGTTGCGCCGGTCGGTCTCATAGTAACCGTCGGTCAGCAGGGTGAAGCCGCCGTTGGCCTCGGTGTACAGGCGGGTGAAGCCGAACCAATCCTGATACAGGTTGTAGGTCACGCCCGCGGTAGCGTAGGAGACGTCGTGATAGTAGGCGGCGGCAGCGTGGTCAATGCCGGACCAGTCGTAGACGTCGCCATCGGTGCTGGTGAAGGTCTCGGCCTTGTAGTCGATCCCCTTGGCAGCAATGGTCATCTTGACGGGTGCGGGCTTGCTGACGTGGTACACGCCGTCGATGTAGGTGTAGAGAATCACGTCGCCCACAGCCAGCTCAGCGCCATCAACGAGTTTGATGCTGCTGGCGGCGACATCGTTGTCATTCCCATCGAAGGGATCGCTCTCGAAGGTCCACATCTCGGTGCGGCTGTCCCAATCAACAACAGTGGTCATGTTGAAGACAGTCAGGAAGACGTACTCGGCAACGCCGTCGCCGTCGTTGTCGATGACCTTCAGCCACTCGCCGTTGTCGCAGCGGTCAAAGGTTTCCTCCTCCTTGGCGAGGAGGTACTTCTCCTGGAACTGGTTCCAGCTGTACTTGTCGGACAGGTCCTCCAGGGAGGAGGTGCCGGCGTACACTTCGCCGAAGGTGTAGTAGTTGACGATTTCCTGGTCAGGGTTGGCGGACCAGCGGTCAGCGGTGGAGAAGATCTCCTTCATGATCGCCAGATCGGTGCCAGGAATCTGGGTGTTGGGCCGGATGGAGACGACATAGATGCCGTCCACGGCTTCGCCGTACTTCGGCTCAATGGTGATGGGATAGGGCTGGCCATTCTGCTGCCGGTCAGCGGCAGTGGGCAGCTTCTTCAGGTACTCAACCCAACCAGCGTGGGAGGCTTCCCAAGCGGCGTTGGTCTCGATGCGGTAGCGCAGGAGCCAGTCGGACTCGTTCCACTTGAAGAAGTTCTCGTCAAAGTTGACGAAGTACTCGGTGTTGCCGTCCAGCTTCACGCTGCCGCGCAGGCTGTCAACAGTGGTGCCGGAGCCCTTGCGGGTCAGGTCCTTGTTGTCCTTGACGGTGTTCCCGCCCACGTCCTCCAGGCCGGTGAAGACAGTGGAGCCCTTCACGTAGGCGTGACGGAGCTCGCCGATGTCGGTCAGCTCAGAGGCCACGTCCAGGGTGTAGGCCTTGCCGTTCACGTTCAGGCGGGTCTTGCCCTCCGCCATGACAGCGTTGGACTCCAGGTCGGCCCACTGGTTCGCCATGACGATACCAGAGATGTCCTCCAGACCGATGACGTCGCAGACCTTGGAGGCGTCGTCAGAGTAGCTGAGGGAGTTGGCGTTCCAGTTGACGCGGTTGAGGAGGATGGAGCGGAACAGGAGCTCCGCA
>CATIYU010000347.1 GCA_949739085.1 uncultured Eubacteriales bacterium
CTCTTTCTCTGAGCCGGTAGTAATCGTTAGGATAAATCCGCCGATGACTGCTATGCCGAATAAAAGATACCCAAATTCCCGTAAGAAGGCCACAAGGAGGTATAGCGCAAACCCGCCGGCCAGCAAACCTCCTAAAACGGCCAGAATCTTTTTGGGCTTGGAAGCAACGTCCCACCATTTTTTGAACTTTGATGGTTCCTTTTCATGTGTAATTTCATCTTTTGATGTTTGATTCGGAATGTCGCTCTCCATTTCAAGTGTGGGCTCATTGGATGAGGATTGTTGAGTATCCTCTGTAATAGATGGCCCTGGCCTTGCTGCACCGGCTTGCTGAGATTCAATAATGGGTGCTGGGGTTTCTGTGGGGGGCTGAGAAGTATCCGCATACACGACCTTTGTACCGCATTTGTGGCAGAAAGCCGCCCCCTCAGCTATCTGCGCTCCGCACTTGTGGCAAAACATCCCTTTTCCTCCTAATTTCTATTAAAATGTGCTTTATTCAGGCTCTTCTTCATCCTGACGCTTCCACAGCATACTCTCTATAAATTTTACAGTATATCCAGCAGCCCTGGCGATCTTAGCGCGTTCCCGCCGGTCGGTGGTCTGTTTGGCCAAGTCTGCTATGTACTCCGGGCGATACAGCCGCATGGGACAGTCAATCTTGTCACCACGGAAATACTTGAACAGCTTGAGCATACCGTCACGCCCGATCAACTCATAAAGTTCCAGGTAAATATCATTTAGAGCTTCACCTTCGTTGCCATCAACGCTAAAGGCATTATAGACATCTTCCTCATTCAAATTTTCCAAATCAAGGTTAATCATGATTTCCCCCTTTCGATAATGTTACCGAGGTACAGTTTACCAGCACCCAATGTCTAAAATCCAGTCTTATAAAGGCTCTTTTAAAGGGCCTTTATTTTCTCCTTTTTATGGCCCCTAAAAAGATTCCGCTATCTATTTTTAAATCGAATATTCGCTTTTGAAATCAGTAGATTCCATTTCAGCGTGCAATCAAACCGTACTCTGCTATGCCGAATTGAGAATATATAGCTGCAATAATCGCTCATACGACTTTACTCCATAGCGCTTTTAAGGGAAATAGGGTCAAGAATCACAATCTGCCGGCTCATCTTCCGGGCATACCGAACGGTTGCCGCTGTCCCTCCCCTCCGCTCTCCGTTATAGACAGCCAGCAACACTTCAGAAGCTTCCCCCAGCCGATGGTTTCGGTCAAGCATACACCCCTCGTAGTACTCTTGGCTCACATACTCCACAGAATCAGCCTGCTCCAAAATCCAATGATACCGCTCCTGTGCAGGTTCACTCCACCTGTCTGCCTGTCCCTCATGGGGTAGAATCAGATGGAGCTTCAGCACAGGATTCTTTTTCCTCAGCTCCAGGACAATCAACGATGCCCAGCAGTCTACGCCGTCTGCGCCGCCACTGAAGAAGTTTGTTATTCCAACCTCAACTAAAGCTGTGATCTGCTCCATTAGTGCTGTTTTCAGTGCTATGCACCGACTATCGACCTCGTTATACCACCATGGGAGCTTGTGTGGACGATGACCCGTGAAGGCACAGGATTTATCTAGTATAGGGCTTCACCTCCGCAAAGAGCTATATCTAATTACACTCTATACGTCGAGTTCTGTCCATAGCGTTCTGGATTTATCACGCCTAATTCGCTCATAATATGGATAAGACATCGACGTAGGAGGGATAGCAGTGGACTTCAAGCAAGGCGGACAAACGATACAACGCATACGCAAGGAGCGAGGCATGACCCAGGAGCAACTTGCGGAGATAACGAACATTGCCTCCAACTCGATCTCACGGATTGAACGTGGGTTGCTGATGCCTGCCCTGCCTACCTTGATTGATATTTGCAATGCCCTTGGAACCGGAGCTGATTCTATTCTGGCAGCCTA
>CATIYU010000348.1 GCA_949739085.1 uncultured Eubacteriales bacterium
CATGGCCTGGAGGAGGTAGAGGGTGCTGATGAGGTTGTTGGCGTAGTACTCCAGGGGCTTTGAAACGCTCTCGCCCACGGCCTTGAGCCCGGCGAAGTGGATAACAGCCGTGATGTCCGGGTGATTGGCGAAGAGGGCCTCCACCTCGTGGGGATTGCAGAGCTCAGTCTTGACAAAGGGGACCTTTTTGCCGGTGATGCGCTCCACCCGGCGCAGGGACTCCTCGCTGGAGTTGCAGAGGTTGTCCGCCACCACGATGTCGTAGCCCGCCTGGATGAGCTCCACGCAGGTGTGGCTGCCGATATACCCGGCGCCGCCGGTGACAAGAATTGACATAGTTTTCGCTCCTCTCAAATTTCAGGTGAGTTTGAACAGTACTCCGGCTGTCCGCCAGCCGCTGCTTGTACGTCTATCCTACCCGGTTCGGGGCGGAATAACAATAGAGGATATCACTTGCCGCCTGGATTTTTTGTGCAGCTGTCCCGGACGGCGTGCGATAGACGTTCCTCTCTATTATACCGGAACCAGGCGGCTTGCGCAAGGTCCCGCGAAGATTTTCTCCCATTCTTTTCCGTCCGGATTTCCTGGACGCCCTTGTATTTTAGCGGGGAAAGAGGTATAATGCGGCTGTGTGGAACCTGGGGCGCGCCGCGGCGTCGCAGCCCCTTGCCGGGAAGAGGAGGCGGGATATGGGAAAACCGGATACGCTTTTGTGGTTTGGGACCGATGGCATCTATGCGGGGGACAGCCGCGGCGGCACGGAATCCTGCATCCCTCTGCTGGGCGGGGAGGCTTGGATCCCCTATGTGCCGAAATTCTACGACATCTGGGAGAATGGCGGCCACTACCAGGAGGAGCTCCGTAGTCTCCTGGGCCGTTCCCCCCTGCGCAAGCGGCGGATTCTGACGGCCGTGCCGGAGGACCTGACGGCCATTGAGTCCATCGCCATTGAGGACTTCATCTATGCCGCCTTGGGCGGCAGCGTGAAGTACAAGGGGCTTGTCATGCGCAGCCACAGCCAGCTTCTGGGGCCCCGGGAGGGCCGCTATATTGCCGTCACCCGCAGCTGCCGGTGCTACTGCGCCGCCCTGGTCCAGGATGGGGAGGTGGCGGAAAAGGCCCTGATGGATGTGAATGAGTGTACCCGGGACGCCCTGATCCGGGCGGTCCGGGACTTCCACAGCCGCTGCCACGACAACGCCATTGAGGTCCGCTATCCCCAGACGGAGGAGGACTGGCTCCTCATGGGGCTGGGGGCGGCGGTGGAGTTCGGGCAGATGGCGGACCGCCTTCTGCCGTAAAAGTGGAACCCCCGCCGGGGCGAACCAGGTTCGCTCCAGCGGGGGTTTTTGGCGGGCCGCTTACACCTGGGGCAGCAGGGCCAGGGACTTGGCGATGTCCTCGTCCGTGGGGACGAAGTTGCGCATTTCGCCCTTGTGGAACCTCTCGTAGGCCGCCAGGTCGAAGTAGCCGGTGCCGGTGAGGCCGAAGAGGATGGTCTTCTCCTGGCCGGTCTCCGCGCACCGCTTGGCCTCGTTGATGGCCGCTAGAATGGCGTGGCTGGACTCTGGCGCGGGGAGGATCCCCTCCACCCGGGCGAAGTACTCCGCCGCCTCGAATACGTCGGTCTGCTTCACCGCCACCGCCTCCATGAGGCCGTCGTCGTAGAGCTGGCTGAGGGTGCTACTCATGCCGTGGAACCGCAGGCCCCCGGCGTGGTCGGCGGCGGGCATGAAGCTGCTGCCCAGAGTGTACATCTTGGCCAGGGGGCAGACCATGCCGGTGTCGCAGAAGTCGTAGGCGTACCGGCCCCGGGTGAAGCTGGGGCAGGAGGCGGGCTCCACGGCGATGAAGCGGTAATCCGCCTCGCCCCGCAGCTTCTCCCCCATAAAGGGGGCGATAAGTCCACCCAGATTGCTGCCGCCTCCG
>CATIYU010000349.1 GCA_949739085.1 uncultured Eubacteriales bacterium
ACAAGCAGGGCTATGTAGAAGCCCATGCCGCCGAAAATGGAGGAAGCCTGCCGCTTTCCTCTGTTGTCCATGCATTTCTTCCTTTCATCATCCTGCCGCCCGGAGGCGGGTGTTGTGAAGAGCCCGAAAGGTTTGACCGCCGCCCGGGACCCTCTAGCCACATTGTGCGCGGCTGGCGGGTTTTTTATTCAGGATGATGGGGAATTTTTCTGCATTTCCCTGGGGAAATTTTTCTCTCAGCTCTTGGTAAGAATCTCCGACATGTCCAGGGGCTTTCCGTCGCTCCACAGACGCTCCAGGGAGTAGAACTCCCGGGCCTCGGCGTTGAAGACGTGGACCACCACGCATCCGTAATCCAGCAGGACCCAGATGCCCCCCCGGTGGCCCTCCCGGTGGAGGGGCTTCTCGCCGCCCTGGGTATCCAGCGCCTCCTCCACCGCGTCGCACAGGGCGTTAATCTGGGTGGTGCTGCCGCCGGTGCAGATGACGAAGTAGTCCGCCAGGGTGGTCAGCTCCGTGACCTCCATGATCTTGATTTCCTCGCCCTTCTTGGCGTCCAGCGCCTTTGCTGCCAATACTGCCATTTCCTTCGGTGACATATGCCGTCCTCACTTTCTATTTTCATTTGTTGTGCCGCGTATTCAGGGGAACAGCCAGTCTAAATCCGGCTCGTCCGGTTCGCTGGTCTCTCCCGGATCGCCGCCGGGCTCATCCGGCAGCTCCAGGTCCGCCGTGCCGTCCTCCCCCTCTGGATTCTCCCCGTCCGGGACCTCGCCGTCCGGGACCTCCCCGTCCGGCTGAATGTTGTCCGGGGGTTCGCTGTCCCCACTGCTGTCCAAATCCTCCCCGCCGTTGTTGGGGGCTTCGCCGTCCAGCTGGGAATCATCCGTATCGGGGACGTCCGTATCTTCGGGGGTCTGGCTGCTGTCGGGGAGGTCCGGCTCCTGCTCCAGGGGCGTGCCGTCCTCATCGGTGTAAATCTTGTTTCCATCCTCATCCAGGATATAGTAGTTGCCGTCCTCATCCTGTTCCGGGCCGCCGTCCTCCCTGGGAGGCGTGCCGTAGACCAGATTGCCGTCCCCGTCGTAGTACGCCTCGCCCCGCCGCACCGCCATCACGGCATTATGGGTGGTATCCCGCAGGCTGCCGGTGGAGGAGGCGATATCCCCGTTGGACAGTATGCTCATAGCGTCCAACATAGCGGTGGTCACCCGCTGCTCATAGGGGTTAAAGCGCTCGTTGACCAGCTCCACTACCTGCCGGGGATAGATGGTCACATAGGACTGCTCCTGGTGGGTGGAGCGGCTCCAGGCCCCGCCCCAGTAGTCGCCGGGGAGGGTGCAGGTGTAGACGTCTTCCATATTCAGCGCGGGGGCGCCGTTGAACCCCAGCACGTTGGCCGCGAACCAGACCACCGAGCCAAATTCCAAATCCGTCTGCACGTTCTCCATGGCCAGGTCGATATAGGCTTTCACCTTGCCCCAGTGCTTCAGGCTCAGGCACTCCTTAATCAGGGCCTTCATAAATTCCTGCTGGACCTCCACCCGCTTGATATCCCCCTCGCTGTACCGGCGGAAGCGGACCAGCTCCATGGCGCTCTCGCCGTCCAAGGTCTGGAGGCCCTTTTTCAAGTGGATGTGCAGGTCCTGGTAGGGGTCGTCGTAGTTCATGTCCTGGGGCACGTCGAACTCCACCCCGTCAATAAGGTCCACCAGCTCCACAAACATACTCAGATCCACCTTCACGTAGAAGTCCGGCGTGAAGCCGATGAGGGTCCGGATACGCTTTTGCAGTGCGGCGATGCCGTCAGAGTAGCGGGAATAGACGGAGTTGATCTTCTTCAGGTCCCAGCTTTCGTTAATCATCGTGTCCCGGGGGATGGACATGATATTGACGTCCTGGTTTTTGGTGTCATAGGCAACCACCATAATCGTGTCCGTGTTGCCGTCGTCCATGTCCGTACCCACTAGAAGGAAGGTATAGACCCCCTCCTTCCGGTTCCCGGAGACGGTGGGCATATCGCCGCCGTAGCCGTCGTCTGGATAGAGCTCGTCATCCGTGGGGCCCTCGGGCTTGCCTCTGTTTTCAGAATCTGTGATGGGGTCCGCCTGGGCGGGACCGCTGCTGTCCTCAGGGTTAGGCAGGGCGGGAGGCTTGATCCACATGCTCAGCGCCATGGCCCCCGCCCCCGCCAGAATGCCCACGCAGCAGACCGCCGCCAGCAGGATTTTTCCGCCTCCGGAGTCCCAGAACTTGCGCAGGCGCACGGAGAGAGGCGGCTTCACCGGCCCCGCCTCCGCATAGGGGTTTTCCATGGGCGTGGCGTTCTCAAAGGGGTCCAGCCTCTCCCGCAGCGTCATATTTTCCCGGTCCTCCGGCCGGGCCTCCCGCCTGCCTCTATATCGGCCCATCTTTTTCTGTCCTTTCGGAATTAAGAGTGGTTTTGTGGTAGCTACGCCCCCATGTCCTCTGGGGGCAGGTCCGGCTCATCATCCGGCTCCTGATCCGTACCGCTGCCGTCCGGAGGCGTGACCGTCCCGTCCGGCTCCCCGTCTCCGGGCTCTGTAGTCCCGGTATCGCCGCCGGTGGGTTCGTCCGGCTCCGTGGTACCAGTGCCGCCGCCGGTGGGTTCGTCCGGCTCCGTGGTACCAGTGCCGCCGCCAGTGGAGTCGTCCGGCTCCGTGGTACCAGTGCCGCCGCCGCTGGGATCATCCGGCTCTGTGGTACCGGTGTCGCCGCCGCTGGGTTCGTCCGGCTCTGTGGTACCGGTGTCGCCGCCAGTGGAGTCGTCCGGCTTACTGCTGTCCGGACTGTCCGAGCCGGTGGATGTATCGGGGTCCGCCGTGACGCCGGTGGGCTCAGTGTTGGTCACGCCGCCGCCGGTGGTGCCGGTCGTGGTGCCGGAGACGGGCCTGCTCCACTTCTCGTCCAGCAGCTGGCCGCTGGTGACGGAGCAGGAGCCGTCCTGGTTGCGCACCAGGATTTGCAGGTCGCTGAGGGTGATCTCCCGGTTATAGGGGTTAAACTGCTCGTTGATGAGAGGCACGATCTCCTCCCCGTTGGGCAGCAGGTAGTCGCCGCCCCGGTACCGGCCCACATCAATGTAGGGCAGGGTGCTGGACTGCATGGTGGACAAGTCCACGCTCATAGCCTGGGTGGCGAACCACATGAGGTCGCTGAGCTTCAGATCCGTCTCCACGTTGTCCATGAAGATCTTGATGAAATCGCCGATTTTAGTGATGTTCCCCAGCTGCAAGACCTTTTTCGCCATAGCCTTAAGGAAGTCCCGCTGGGTGTTCATCCGGCCCACGTCGTCATAGCCCCGGATTTTGCCGTTTTTATCCGGATTGTCCTTGCGGTAGCGGAGCATCTCCATGGCCTGTTGGCCGTTCAGGGTCTGTACGCCCTTGTTGAGGTGGATATGCAGGTTCTGGTAGTCGTCGTCGTAGTTCATGTTCCGGGGCACGTCAAACTCCACTCCGTCCACCGCGTCCACAATCTCCCCCACCGCCTTCCACTCGATGATGACGTGGAAGTCCGGCATGACGCCGGTAAGGTAGGCCACGTGCTTTTTCAGGCCCTCCAGGCCGCCGCCGCTGGACTCCTTGGCGTTATAGACGCTGTTGAGCTTTTTGACGCTCCAGGGAACATTGACGGCGGTGTCCCGGGGAATGCTCATCATATTGATCTGCTGGTTGGGCACATCGTAGGAGACCAGGATCATCGTGTCCGTGTTGCCGCCTCCAGCGGTATCCCGGCCAATGAGGAGGAAGGTGAAGTAGTCCTCCTTCCGGCCCGCTGGGGTGTCAGAATCCTCGCCGCCAGAGATCTGGTTGGGGTTGTTGTCCGTAACGCCGGGGCGGTCGTTGCCGCTGACGTCCGGGGCCCGCACGTTCAAAAACCACCACCCCGCGCCGATGACCACCAACAGCGCCAGGCAGCCCCCGCCGATGGTCAGGGCCTGCTTCCAGCGCGGCCACGCCTGCCAGGGGAGGGATTCCCCCCTGGACGCTCTGCTTTTCTTGGGCGTATGTTCCGCAAAGGGGTCGCCCTCGGTCCCCTTGTGCCAGCTGCCGCCAGCCTCCCGTTTGCCTCTGCTCATGTCAGCTTTCCTTTCAGATAATCCCTCGCGTACACACTGTTGGAATGAACCGCAGTCCCTTTCT
This sequence comes from uncultured Eubacteriales bacterium, assembly GCA_949739085.1. The sequence continues at coordinate 4,167 of CATIYU010000349.1, forward strand.
CTCTCAAATCCTCCACGGCCATGGTGAGCCCCAGCAGCAGGGCCTGGTCCAGGTCCTCATAGGCCAGCTTCCGCAGCTCCCGCAGGTCGCAGAACTCCCGGGTGGGCTCGATGTAGTCCGCCAGATAGATTATTTTTTCCAGCAGGGACATGTCCGCCTTGCCGGTGGTGTGCCAGCGGATGGCGCTCTCCCCCTCCCGGCTCACGCCGAAGACGTGCTTCGCCACCGCCGCGCCGGTGAGGGCGTGGAGCAGCTTTTCCTCCCGCCGCTCCTCCCTGTCCAGCTGGATACCGTATAGACGGCAGACCGCCTCATGTTGTTCCCTGTCAAATTTTTTCGTGCAGTCGTGGAGCAGGGCGGCCCGGCGGGCGGCCTCCTCGTCCGCGCCCCAGCGGCGGGCCAGGGCCGCAGCCTCCTCCTCCGTGCCCAGCACGTGGGGGACGCGGGAGGGCTTGAGCATACTCAGCGCCGCGCACCGTAGGTCCTCCAGGGGGAGGTTTTTCAGGTCCGCAGGCACGCTGTAGAGCCCCTTGCGCAGGATGTAGCCATAGACAGCGGGGGCCAGGAACTCCCGGCCCTCCCCCAGCCGCAGGCGCTCCCGCAGCTGGGTGGAGGAGATGTCGGTAATATGGGGCAGAGAGAGGGCCATAACTTCCGCGCCGAAGGCCCGGGCCAGGTAGTCCCGCTGCACGGCGAAGAGCTCCGCCGTATCCGCCTGGCTGCGCCCAAAGGCACAGATGGTGCAGAGGGCGGCGATCTTCTCCGGCTCCCGCCAGTTCTGGAAGGTGAGGAACATGTCCGCTCCCATGAGGAGGTAGAGCTGGTCCTTAGCGAGATGTTTTTTCAGCTCCCGGAGGGTATCCAGGGTATAACTCCGGCCCTTGCGCTCCAGCTCCATGCCGCTGGCCTGGACCTGGGGCCCTATGTCCGCCGCCGCCAGGCCCACCATCTCCAGGCGCTGCTCCGGCGCGGGGGCGTCCTGTCCCAGCTGCTTGTGGGGCGGGATGCCGGCGGGGATCAAATACAGCTTTTCCAGGCCCAGGTACTCTATAGCGAACCGGGCTGCCTCCATGTGCCCCCGGTGGATGGGGTTGAAGGTCCCGCCATAAACTCCGATTTTCAAGGCTCCCCCTCTTTTCCCTTATATTCTGCGACTGTAGAGCGTACCACAGAAGCCGTGCCTCTGTCAAGACCGGCGGGACGGATTGCGCATCGTCCAGCGCCTCCAGCAAAAAGCTGACGGGACGGAAGCCGCCGGAGATCATGGCGGACTTTTTGTTTTTCATCCAGCCGCCGTAAATCGTGGTTATCCGTCTCCGATTATATCACCGGCACGGGCTCCATTCATGTTGTTTCTGTAAATTTTGCCGGGGCCTGGGGCTTGGCCCGGACCAGCTCAATTTTCCGCCGGGCTCTGTCGTAATGCTGGCGGTAGAGGACGAACTTCGTACCGATGACCTGGACCTCCTCGCTGCGGGTCAGCTTGGCCAGCTCCCCGCAGGCCTCCCGAGGCGTCAGCGGGGCGTTCTCCAGGACCTTGCACTTGATGAGCTCCCGGGCCTCCAGGGCGTCGTTGGCCTGCTTAATCAGGTTGTCCGTGATCCCGTCCTTGCCGATGTGGACGATGGTGTCGAGGCCGTTGGCGAGGCCCCGCAGCTGGGCGCGCTGCTTGCTGGTCAGTTCCATCCGTCTATTCCTTTCCGGTACTCCCGCAGTTTTTGGTCGAAAATCTCCAGGGCCTTCCCCCTGTGGCTCACCGCCGCCTTCTCCTCCGGAGTCAGCTGGGCGTAGGTCTTGCGCAGCTCCGGCAGGAAGAAGACCGGGTCGTAGCCAAAGCCGCCTGTGCCCTGGGGGGCGAAGGCGACAGTCCCCGGGCAGACGCCCTCCGCCTCAATGGTATCCCCGTTGGGGAACACGCAGGCGATGGCGCTGGTGAAGTGGGCGGCGCGGCTGGTAGCTCCCCGCAGGTTGGCCAGCAGCAGGCGGTAACGGCCCGCGTCGTCCAGCTCCGGGCCGCCGTAGCGGGCGGAGTAGACCCCCGGCGCGCCGTTGAGGGCGTCCACGCACACGCCGGAGTCGTCGGCAATAGCGGGCAGGCCGCTGGCTTTCATCACCGCCTGGGCCTTCAGCATGGCGTTCTCCGCGAAGGTCTCCCCAGTCTCCTCCACGTCCACGCGGAGGCCCAGGTCCGACTGTAGGACCACCTCCACCCCGTGGGCGGAGAGAATGGCCTGCATTTCCTCAAGTTTGTGTCTATTCTGTGAAGCAAGTACGAA
>CATIYU010000350.1 GCA_949739085.1 uncultured Eubacteriales bacterium
AAATGTATGAATATCATCAATAACGGTTGATTTTCATATGAGGCATGATATAATAGAATACATACAGATTGATTTGTGGAGGGCTTTGGTATGGCGGTCAGTTATAAAAAGCTGTGGAAGCTGTTGATTGATAAAGAAATGACTAAGGCCGACTTGGAGCGGGAGGCCCATTTGACACATTACTCCGTATACAAACTGAGCAAAAACGGAGATGTTTCTACAGATGTCCTCCATAAAATATGCAGTACATTGGATTGTCAGATTGATGACATCATGGAATTTACGAATTGATGATTTACGGAGGGAGGTAAACAGGGATGGCAAATAATGCAAGTTTGCACGCCGCTGGTGTTGCGAAGCAGGACGAATTCTACACGCAGTACGAGGATATACAAAACGAACTGAACCACTACGAAAAGCGTTTCCGGGGGATGACCGTCTTGTGTAACTGCGATGATCCGTTTGAGAGCAACTTCTGCAAATTCTTTTTGCGGAATTTCAACTATCTGGGTCTGAAGCGGCTGATCTGCACATCCTATCATACCTCGTCTGTGATTGGGACGCAGATGTCGCTTTTCGATGATATGGATGAAGCGCTGGTTCCGGGGCATGGCTATGTCATGGACATTCGGGAAGTGCCTATGGCGAACGGCAGGGGCGTGTCTGACGATGACATCGACGCACTGCTCCGCTCAAAAAAACGGGGTGTGAAGAAGCTGAACGGCGATGGTGATTTTCGTTCGGAGGAGTGTATTGAATATCTGAAACAAGCGGACATCGTGGTGACAAATCCTCCGTTCAGCCTGTTTAGGGAATATGTCGCGTTGCTAATGAAATACGAGAAGCGGTTTCTTATCATTGGAAATCAAAACAACATTACATACAAAGAAATATTCCCCCTAATCCAGCAAAATAAGATATGGTTGGGCTGGAAATTTGGTGATATGGCTTTTAGGGTTCCAGACCATTACGAGCCACGCTCTACAAGATTTTGGGTAGATGAGAACGGAAAGAAGTGGCGGAGTTTTGGTACGATTTGCTGGTATACTAACCTCGACCACGACAAACGCCATGAGGAACTAGTCCTCTATCGAAAATACTACGGCCATGAGGAAGATTATCCGCATTACGCAAATTATGACGCAATCAATGTGGACAGGGTAGCTGATATTCCATGTGATTATTTTGAGGAGATGGGTGTCCCCATTACATTTCTGGACAAGTACGACCCTGAACAATTTGAAATCATTGGCGCAAGCCGATGGCTGGGTAAGCCCATGTCGGAAATCGCGCCAAAAGGAAGCTATGTCGCAGGCGGAGTAAGATTTTATTTACCCCTTGACAAGCCCGATGAGACGGGCGACAATCTGTTAGACGAGACGAGACGAGACGAGACGAGACGAGACGAGACGAGACGAGACGAGACAGCTCTATCGCTGTCTGTACGACAGAGTTGTCATCAAGCGCCGCAAGGTATAAACGGCTCTATGACCGAATTATCATCAAGCGTAAGGTGTAATGGCGTGATGGGGGTTCCCATTACATTTCTGGATAAGTACAATCCTGAACAGTTTGAAATTCTGGGCATCACATTGGGTACTACTGTTGAGTATGAAATGACTGCCATTTTCAAGAACGCTGTCCAGCATAATAAGGACGGCACAACTCAGGGTGGCGGCAAGGTAAATACACGGGCCGCAATCTGCGTCAAAAATCGGCCAACAGGCACAGTGTACTACACAGCAGACAACGCCGACGGATATTTGCTGAGTATATATCCGCGAATTTTAATAAGGAGGCGCAGACTTCATGCCGATGACAATCGAACCG
>CATIYU010000351.1 GCA_949739085.1 uncultured Eubacteriales bacterium
CTCCATGCTGCGGGACATATTGGACGAACTGGATGCGATACTTCTCTGTTTTGACGCTGTCAGATTGGATCGACGAAAAGTGTACAGAGCACTGCGGCAATGCAGGGATAACTTGTATAGCAACCTTTAGTTGAATCTCTGGAGCCGGCAAGGGATAGTTGCTAAGCAGCACAAGCGGTGTTCAATCGGGAAATTTCACTGCGGGAAACAAATCGAATTTTAAAGAACGATATGGATGTAAAATGGACAACATTATAAAAGAACGAGTGGTTTTAATAGCAGGCGGTCTAATTGACTTGGCCGATATGCGGGAGTCCGCTCTGCAGTCAACCGTCGATTTGATTGGTATCAATGCAATCCAGGCTTTTCTGGGCATGGAGTATATTGATTATGAGATCAGCCATGAGAGCTTAGCGGAGGACATCTGCAGTTTTACCGACTGGTATCCAGTATTAACTGCCCCAAAACGGACAGCCGCAGAACTGACCAGGATTGGCCTGCTGATTGCTGATTTGGTGGAGGATGCAAATCCGCACAATGAGGATGCTGCAGAGTGGCTGTTTGAGATTTTGCGCTGGCGTGGACTTGGGGGCATACATTGGCTGCAATGCTGAGGAGGTGTTTGGCACCATGAGATACACCAAGTATGGCCTGCAAATCCCGCTGGCCGAGCTGCGCCGGATAGTGGAATGCCGAGAACCGGGCCAAATATGACAATATGGAGCCCTGCGTCTATATCAGCCCCGGCAACCGTCCGCGTATAATCCAATATTGCTGCTATGCCGAGTGCGATCCCATCGATCATACATACGGCGTGAGATAATTTATGTAGGCATTTGTCGGCCTTAGCCATATCATTCGGGTTAGGCGTGTGACACACCCTCCCTGGATGAGGTGGATGGGGCCGGCAAGAAACAGCTGATGGATAGGAAACGCATAAATATCCTGTATCAAAAACAGTTGTTTTCCTTTACACATGGGATTGCCACTCTGCAGGTCTCAAAAAGTGTAAAATTTATACGATTTCTGTACCGAAAAATGAAGGGGGGGATTTCTGTGACACATGGATATGCCAGATGCTCCACCAATGAGGACAGGCAGGACATCAACCGACAAACGCGAGAGCTGAAGAAGCAGGGCGTGGAAAAGATTTGGTTGGAATTTGAGCATGGGGATACTGCCTCCAAGGAACAGCAGCGGCTCATGCTGGACGCAGTTAATCCGGGTGACACGATCCTTACACTGGAGCTATCCATGATCCGGGAGCGGGTTCGCTCAGGAGTAGAGAATGCCAGAGCGAAAGGGAAGCAGCTGGGACGACCGCCTGTATCAGAAGCATCAATCCCGGACAGTTTCTACCGCTATTATAAAAGGTATAATAATATTATCAGCTAAGGGAAGTTCTTTGCTTCCTGACAGCTGAATCATTTTTTCATTCTCCTTTATTCTTTAGCCTTTTGAGTTTTCTCCAGTGCTGGGATCTGATTCAGCAGGTGGGCCAGCCCCGCTTCCACATGGAACCGGGATGTTAAATTCAGGCGGGTGCCCAAGGGCTACCCCGCACAAGGACAACAACAAAATAACCGTTCAGTGCAAGACAAGCGGGCAGCAATCATCATGATTGCTGCCCGCTTGCTATAGTTGGTGCCCCTGATTCCAACACATACATCATTTGGCTCGCCAAAAAAACTGCTCTAAGGCTTCTCTCTGAGAAATATACAGATTATCATGGGATGCTGGATTTCGATATGCGGCAAAAGCTCCTTCGAATAAAGACTGAATCCCGCGACGGAAATTGCGGTCACTCGCC
>CATIYU010000352.1 GCA_949739085.1 uncultured Eubacteriales bacterium
GTAGTAAATGAGAGGATAAGATCTATGAAAAAAGAGTGCATCGCAATGCTCCTGGCCGGCGGGCAGGGCAGCCGTCTCTACGTGCTGACCAGCGACGTGGCCAAACCCGCGGTCCCCTTCGGCGGCAAGTACCGCATCATCGACTTCCCCCTTTCCAACTGCACCCACTCCGGCATCGACACCGTGGGCGTTCTCACCCAGTATAAGCCCCTGGAGCTCAACAGCTATATCGGCTCCGGCCAGCCCTGGGACCTGGACCGCATGGACGGCGGCGTCCACATCCTGCCTCCCTACATGCAGGAGGGGGATAAGGGCTCCTGGTACAAGGGCACTGCCAACGCGATCTATCAGAACATCGGGTTTGTGGACATGTACGACCCGGAGTACGTCGTCATCCTCTCCGGCGACCACATCTATAAAATGAACTACGGCAAGATGGTGGAGGCCCATAAGAAGGCTGGCGCCGCCTGCACCATCTCCGTTCTGGAGGTGCCCTGGGCCGAGGCGTCCCGCTTCGGCATCATGGCCGTGGACAAAGAGGACAACATCGTGGAGTTCCAGGAGAAGCCCAAGGAGCCCAAGAGCAACCTAGCCTCTATGGGCATCTATGTGTTCACCTGGAAGAAACTGCGGGAATTTCTCGTCAGCGACGAGGCCGACCCCGCCTCCAGCAACGATTTTGGCAAAAACATCATCCCCAAGATGCTCAATGCCGGGGAGAAGATGATCGCTTACCGCTTCGACGGCTACTGGAAGGACGTGGGCACCCTGGAGAGCCTCTGGGACGCCAACATGGATATGCTCTCCCGGGGCGACCTGGATTTGCTGGAGGACAGCTGGCCCATTTACGCCCGCCTTCCCAGCGAGCCCCCCGCCTTCATCGGCAAAAGCGCCCTGGTGGAGCACAGCGTGGTCACCCAGGGCTGTGAGATCAGCGGCTCCGTGCTCAACTCCGTCCTCTCCCACGGGGCCCGTGTGGAGGAGGGCGCGGAGGTCTCCTACTCCGTGCTTATGCCCGGCGTCACCGTGAAGCGGGGCGCCGTGGTGCGCTACGCCATCCTGGGCGAGAACTGCCAAGTGGAGGCCGGCGCCATGGTGGGCGGCGCGCCCGAGAGCTGCGACCCGGACAAGTGGGGCGTTACCGTGCTGGGCCCCGGCGCTTCCGTGGGCCCCGGCGAGACGGTGGCCCCCAATTCGATGCTCAATCGTGACCATAAGGAGGTATCTAGATGAAAGGCCTGCACGGAATCATCTTCGCTTATGAAAAGCACAACGACCTCAGGGAGCTGACCGACCACCGTATGCCCGCCTCTGTCCCCTTCGCCGGACGCTACCGCATTATCGACTTCATCCTCAGCGGCATGGTTAACGCGGGCATCACCGACGTGGGCGTAGTGCTCCACGGCAACTACCAGAGCCTTCTGGACCACCTGGGTACCGGCAAGGACTGGGACCTCAGCCGCCGTCACGGCGGTCTGCGCCTCCTCCCCCCTTTCTCCTCCGAGCAGGTGCGGGGCAGCGGCGGCAGCTTCCGGGGCAAGATGGACGCCCTGGCCGGCGTGCGCTCCTACCTGGAGGGCATCCGCCAGTCCCACGTCGTGCTTGCTGACAGCGACCTCATCATTAATATCCCCCTCCAGGACGTCTACCAGGCCCACTTGGACTCCGGCGCGGACATCACCGCCGTCTGCACCAGCAGCCTCACCGCCACGGAGGACGCCACCTATTTCCGCCTGGACGAGTCCGGCCGGGTGAAGGAGACCCTCTTCCCCCTGAATAACCCCGCCGGATGCCACCGGGCTCTGGAGATCTACATCCTGTCCAAGCAGCTCCTTCTGGACCTGGTGGACGAATGCATGAGTCTGGACAAGATCAGCTTCCGGGGCGCGGTACTCCAGGCCAAGGCCGCCGCCCTGCGGATTCAGAGCTACGTCTGGGACGGCTACGCAGCGCATGTCCGCACCCTCAAGGGCTACTACCTGCGCTCCATGGAGCTGCTGGACCCCGCCGTCCGCCGGGAGATTTTCAGCCCCCTGCGCCCCATCCACACCAAGGAGCGCAACGACGCCTCCACCTACATCGACCCCGCCGGCACCTGCTGCAATTGCCTGGTGGCCGATGGCTGCACCATCGAGGGCACGGTGGAGAACTCCATCCTCTTCCGGGGCGTCAGCGTCGCCAAGGGTGCAGAGGTGAAAAACTGCATCCTCATGCAGGACGCGGTCATCAGCCGGGACGCGGTGCTCCACCACGTTATTGCCGACAAGAACGTGGCGGTGATGGATGACCGCACCCTGATGGGCCACGAAAACTGTCCCCTGGTCATCGCGAAGGACAGCAAGGTGTAAGAATTTTTCGGAGATACGCGCCCCTTGCTTTATCCAACATCCCCAATTTTCGGCGGTACAGCAGTGGTAATGTGGCGGAAACCTTTACTTCCCAACATTTTTGAGGTATACTGCTGGTATCAATAAGGAGGTTTTTCCTATGAAAATCCTGTTTGCCGCATCTGAGGCAGTTCCCTTCTGCAAAACAGGCGGTTTGGCCGACGTGGCCGGAAGTCTTCCCCAGGCTCTGGCCAAGACCGGCAATGAGGTGGCGGTTGTGCTGCCCCTGTATCAGCGCGTATTGGACAGCTGGAAGGACCAGATGTCCTTTGTCTGCAACATTGAAGTCCCTCTGGGCTGGCGGCGGGTCTACTGCGGTCTCTTCCGCCTAGACAAGGACGGCGTGATCTGGTATTTTGTAGACAACGAGTATTACTTCAAACGGGACTCTCTCTATGGACACTACGACGACGGCGAGCGCTTCGGCTTCTTCTCCCGGGCTGTCGTCGCCCTGTTGCCCGCCATGGCGTTTATGCCGGAAGTAATCCACTGCAACGACTGGCAGACCGCCCTGGTGCCCATCTATCTGAAGGATGAGTGTGTCCGCTGGAGCGAGGTCCGGGGCATTAAGACCGTGTTCACGGTGCATAATATCGAGTACCAGGGCCGCTACGGCAAGGAGACCCTGGAGGACCTGTTCGGCCTGGCCCCCGGCTGGTTTACCGACGGCACCATTGCCATGGACGGCGATGTGAACCTGCTCAAGGGCGCGCTGATGACCTGCGACGCCATTACCGCCGTCAGCCCCACCTACGCCCAGGAGCTGCGCTACGACTACTACGCCCACGGCATGGAGAGCGTTATCCGCCTCAACGCCGGGAAGGTCTACGGCGTGCTCAACGGCATTGATATGGAGCGCTACGACCCCGCTGCCGA
>CATIYU010000353.1 GCA_949739085.1 uncultured Eubacteriales bacterium
GCGCTCCTTTCACATATTGCTGTCAGCATCAGACAGCGGCGGGGGCGGGTACTGCGGCCCTTTTCAGCTCCTGCTTTGGCATATCCTTAATGCGGGTAAATACACCTTTTTCCATATCTTCTGCCCGGATAGCGTCCTTTTTGGCATCCATTTCAGCCTTTTTCCGGGCTTTGATTTTGTCCTCATACCGCTTCTGCGCTCCGCTGGCCTTGCGGCGGAGATAGGCTTGATGCAGCTTATCCTTGCGTTCCTCCTTCTTCCGAAGGGCCTCCTGTTCTTCCAGGGTCAACTCTACCGCCTGGAAGTTGGGCGGGATGTACCGGCCCACAAAATTGAAATGGATTTCTACCTCCTGCGTGGTTTCGATACTGCCCTTGCGGTCACGCTCATGGACAAGGATTTTCTCTACAAATTCATTGAGCATGGTAATCGTCACGGTATCGAAGTCCTGATATTTGTCAATCAGAGCAATAAATTTCTCTGCGGACTTCCGGCTCTGCTCATAGCCGGAAACGGCCTTTTCCAACTCCGCAAGTTCAGCGGCAAGGGCCTCCTGCTCCTTGGCGTACTGCGCGTCCAGAGCGGCATACCGGGCATCCGGCAAGCGTCCGAGGGCGTTGTCCTCGTAAATTTTGCAGACAAGTCGTTCCAGTCCCCCGGCCCGCTTCTGCGCTGCTGCCATTCTCCGCTTTTTCTTCTTGATGTCGCTGTCCTGCTGCTGGGCTTGGGCCTCCTGGACTGTTCTGATAAAATCAGCCCGGTTCTCCCTGGCATAGTCGGCTATGGCTCGGAGCATATCAGAAATCAAATCCAGGATAACGCTCTCCCTGATACGGTGGCCACTCGAACAGAGACTTCCAACCGGGATTTTGCCATATTGGGAGCAGGTGTAATATGGGATGCGCTTGCCATTGTTCACCCGCTGGACATACATTTTGCTGCCACAGTCGGCGCAGTAGAGAAGTCCCGTCAACGGCGCGGCCTCGCCCCAGCCGTCCGGGTACCGCTTGACATTGGAGCGGATGCGCTGAACATTATCAAACGTCTCCTGGTCGATTATGGCCTCATGGGTATTCTCAAAAATCGTCCACTCGCTTTCATCGACATAGTGGCTTTTCTTGTCTTTGAAATGCTTCTGCGTCTTGAAATTGACGGTATGCCCTAGGTATTCCCGCTTTTTGAGGATATGAACGACAACAGACGATCCCCAGCCGCAGGGGTCTTTGACGGCTTTATTTTTGTTCACGCCCTCTCCGTACCGAGCAAGATGGACGGAGGGTATTTCAATTTTGTCAGCGGTCAACCGGGTGGCGATCTGATAGGGGCCGTACCCTTCCAGCGTCATGGCGAAGATGCGGCGGACTACGGCGGCGGCTTCTTCATCCACCAACCAGTTCTCCCGTTTCTCGTCCCACAGGTAGCCGTAGATCACTGTGCCGGTCAGGTGCTTTCCGCTCATACCTTTGGCCTTGAACACCGAACGAATTTTGCGGCTCGTGTCTCTGGCGTAAAATTCGTACATGATGTTCAAAAATGGGGTCATATCATTGTCCCCCTTGGCGGTGTCCACACTGTCGTTAATGGCAATCAGACGCACTCC
>CATIYU010000354.1 GCA_949739085.1 uncultured Eubacteriales bacterium
AATAATCTGCCATCAACTCCATTTGGGGGCTTGACTTTTTATTCGCAGGCTCTCTTACTCGCTCGCTTACAAACAAGCGGGGCTGCCCGGTTGCAGGCAGCCCCGCACGTTCACGTGCTATGGGGTGTCCCCCCTGTTTGCTGGATGCTTGAACTGCGCTTAGCCCAGATAAGCAGCGTAGGGAACGCGGATCTTGGCGGAGTCGGGGTCAACTTTCATGTCGCCAGTGTTGCTCATCAGGTCGCCGTCGTTGGCGAAGTTCTGAAGCAGGGTGACGATAGAGGAGGCCATACCCACGGCGTCCTGGGCCACGGTACCGGTCATGCTGCCAGCAGCGATGGCGTCCTTGGCGTTCTGCACGGCGTCAACGCCGAAGACGGGGATGGTCTTGCCAGAGCCATTGTTGTAGCCAGCGGTCTGGAGGGAGGAGATCGCGCCCATGGCCATGTCGTCGTTGTTGCAGATGATGAGCTCCACCATGTTGTTGTTGCTCTCAGAGTACTCGGCCAGAATGGTGTCCATGTAGTTGGTGGCCGCAGCGGAGGACCAGGCGCCGTTGGGGTCCACCAGGTACTTGGTGGCCGCGTCGTTGCCGCCGTAGTAGACCAGCTCGGCCTTACCGGCGCCGGTCAGCTGGGCGTTAGCATCCTCCACGGAGAACTGCGTGCGGAACTCGGCCTCCACGTTGCCCTCCTGGCCCTTGAACATGACATAGGAGATGGCGCCGTCGCCGTTGAGGTCAGTGGCGTCGTAGTTGGCCAGCAGGAAATCGGCAATCATCTTGCCCTGCATGTGACCGGCCTCAGCGGGGTCGGTGCCCACGAAAGCGCACTTATCATAGCTGTTGATGACGGAGGCGTCAAAGTCGCGGTTGAAGAAGATGACGGGGATGTCCTTCTCCTTGGCGGCGTTGACCACGTTCTGGGCGGCGTCGGGAGAGGAGTTCTCCACGATGTTGACGATCAGCAGGTTCGCGCCGTTGGTGATGGCGGTGTTCACCTGGTCCATCTGGGTGGCCTGGGTGGTGTTGCCGTCATAGTCGGTGTACTTCACGCCCAGGGCATCCAGCTGCTTGTCCAGCTCGGAGCGGACGGTGGAGATGTACACATCGGAGTAGTTGTAGTAGAACACGCCGACGTTCAGGCTGCTCAGGTCAGCGCCGCTGCCGCCCTGATTGTCCTGATTGTCCTGATTGTCCTGATTGTCCTGGTTATCCTGGTTATCCTGATTGCTCTGGTTGTTCTGATTGGGGGTGTCATTGCCGTTCTTGTTGTTTCCGCCGCCGCAGGCCGCCAAGGAGCACACCATGGCAAGGGCCAGAAGCAGGGCCAATACTTTCTTCATTTTCATCCAAAAATTCCTCCATGTACATGTAAATGTTGACCCATTCTCTCGTTGAGAAATGGACGCGATAATTATAGCTCAAATTTTGTGCCAGGGACATGGACAAATCGGTCAAACTTATACAATTTCTCAAAATCCCGCTCTCTGCGGAGCCGCGCATTAGCGCTTTTTTACAAAAAATTTTTAGAATTTTGTAGAAAGTGACGGGGTGTTCCCTGGAACTCCTTTACAACCCATCCCCCTCTTCGCTGGACGCTCCCGCGGGCAGGTCCGGCCGCTTCATCTCCCGCCAGACGGTGAACATCATGGTGGTATAGCAGGCGACGCCGCCCACAGCGTCGCTCACCGGCTCCGACGCAAATACGCCGTAGGCCCCCATGCCCCACAACCGGGGCAGGACCAGCATCAGCGGCACCACCAGCGCCACCTTCCGCAGCAGGGAGAAGAATACCGCCATTCTGGCCCGGCCCAAGGCCACAAATGTATTCTGCCCGATCATCTGAAAGCTCATCATCACGTAGGCGGCGTAGTAGACCCGCATGGTCTTTACACCCACATCCAACAGGGCCGGGTCATCGTTGAAGAGCAGGATGAACACATGAGGGAACGCCAGCACCAGAAGCCAGACAGCCAGATTGTAGGTCAGGCAGGAGGCCGTCAGAAACAGGATGCTTTTCCGCACCCGGCTGAACTGCCCCGCGCCGTAGTTGTAGCCAATGACGGGCTGGGCCCCCTGGGTCAGACCCCGGATGGGCTGGAAGATAATCTCCCGGACGGAGACGATGGCGGTCATGGCGGCCACGTACAGGTCCCCCATGCCCGCCGCCGCGCCGTAGGCCTGGAGCTGGGCGTTGCCCAGGGCCTGCACCACGCTGTTAGTGACGGAGAAGGTGAAGCCGGTGAGCCCCAGCCCGCAGATCCGCTTAAGGATCCTGCCGTCCAGGCCCAGGCTGGCCCGGTCCAGCCGCAGAATCGCCCGCTTCCCGGTGAGAAAGACTAGGGCCCAGACGGCGGAACAGGTCTGGGCGATCACCGTGGCCAGGGCCGCGCCCTGGACCCCCATGTCCAGCGCGAAGATGAACACCGGGTCCAGAATCAGGTTCACCACCGCCCCCAGCAGGGTGGTCATCATGCCGGTTTTGCCGAATCCCTGGGCGTTGATGAAGGGGTTCATGCCCAAGCCGATCATCACCGGAATGACCCCGGCCAGGTAGATGAGAAGGTATTCCTTTGCGTGGCCCACCGTCTCCGGACTGCCCCCCACCAGGTAGAGGAAGGGCTCGTGGAAGAGGTAGAAGAGGACCGTGAGACCCGCCCCCAGCAGGAGCAGGAAGGTGAAGCTGACTCCCATGATCCGGGCCGCCCGCTTGTCGTCCCCGCGGCCCCGGGCGATGGCGCACAGGGGCGCACCGCCGGTACCGCAGAGGTTTGCAAAGGCGGTGATGATGTAGGTGATGGGCATGACCAGGCCAATGCCGGTAAAAGCATCCCGGCCAACGGTGTCGATGTGTCCGATGAAGGCACGGTCCACCACGTTGTAGAGCACCACCGTCAGCTGGGCCACCGTCAGGGGGATGGCCAGAGAGAGGATATTTTTCGCTATGCTCCCCTTTGAAAAATCGTTTTTCCGCTGTGCTTCCAAGAGAACGCCTCCTCACTTTTTTTACCATTGTAGGCCATTTTGCCGGAAAATGCAAGGCCAGGGCGGCGCTGTCCGGCCTATTCACCTCTCTATGCAATCCGAACCGTCAAAATGCGCAAATCACATCTCTTTTTTGCGAATAAATTGGGCGATATGTTAAATGCATGTCGAAACAAATTGATAAATATACATTTTTTATGAAAAACCATTGACAACCGCCCCCATCTGGTGTACCATTCTCCTTGGCTCCACGGGCGGCGGCCCGGCGCGGGCCGGGATTGGATATCATATTTCGGAAAGGAAGTTCGCTCTCATGAAAAAAATAACCGTCCTGCTGCTGGCGCTGGCCATGATTTTGAGCCTTGCCGCCTGCGGACAAAAGCAGGTCCAGCTGCAAATTCTCTCCACCGAGTACGCCGTGGAGGACTACGCCATCGCGATCGCCAAGGATAACGACGCCCTGCTCAACGAGGTCAACGAGGCCTTGGCCGCGATCACCGCCGACGGCACCGCCCAGAAGATCGTGGACAAGTACATCTCCGGCAAGGACCACGGCCTCACCTTCCAGGCGGACGCTGAAGGCAAGCCGGAACTTATTATGGCCACCAACGCCCAGTTCCCGCCCTACGAATACTTCGAGAACAACCAGATCGTGGGTATCGACGCCGAGATGGCCGCCGCCATTGCCGACTACCTGGGCCGCAAGCTGGTCATCGACAACATGGAGTTTGACGCCACCATCACCGCCGTGCAGACCGGCAAGGCCGACATGGTCATGGCGGGCATGACCGTCACCCCCACCCGGCTGGAGTCCGTCAATTTCTCCAACAGCTACGCCACCGGCATCCAGGTGGTCATCGTCCCTGAGAACAGCCCCATCAAGACCGTGGACGACCTGCTCAGCCCCGACGCCTCCTACATCGCCGGCGTCCAGCGCATGACCACCGGGGACCTCTACCTCTCCGACACCTACGAGAACGGCGGCATCACCGAGGAACGGGTCTCCAAGTTTGACAGCGGCGCCAGCGCCATCCAGGCCCTGCTCGCCGGAAAGGTGGACTGCGTGGTCATCGACAACGAGCCCGCCAAGGCCTTCGTAGAGGCAAACAACCAGTAACCAGCGGTACGGGGCGGCGAGGCAGCCGCCCCGTTTTTAAGAAGGAGGGAGAGACAGATGGACTGGGAACGCCTGCAACGGCAGTTTTACATCAACTTTATTGAGGAGGACCGGTGGCGGTTCCTCACAAATGGCTTGGCCAACACCCTGCGCATCACGCTGCTGGCGGGGCTGCTGGGCATTGTCATCGGGGTGGCGGTGGCTATTGTCCGCTCCACCTGCGACAAGACCCGCGGAGAGATCCGGGGCGCGGCCTGGTTCTTCCTGGGGCTGGCGGATCTGGTGTGCCGGGCCTATCTGACCGTCATCCGGGGCACCCCGGTGGTGGTGCAGCTGATGATTATGTACTATATCATCTTCGCGTCCTCCCGCAACGGCGTGGGGGTGGCTACCCTGGCCTTCGGCATCAACTCCGGGGCCTATGTGGCGGAAATATTCCGGGCTGGGATCATGTCCATCGACCAGGGCCAGTTTGAGGCGGGCCGGTCTCTGGGCCTCAACTTCGTCCAGACCATGCGCTATATTATCGTCCCACAGGCGTTCAAGAACGTGCTGCCCTCCCTGGCCAACGAGTTTATCGTACTGCTGAAGGAAACCAGCGTGGCGGGCTATGTGACGGTCCAGGACCTGACCATGGGGGGCAACACCATACGGAGCGTCACCTACTCCGCGTTTATGCCCCTCATCGCGGTGGCGCTGATGTACCTGGTGATGGTGGTATTCTTTACCTGGCTGGTGGGCAAGCTGGAAAGGAGGCTGAGGAACAGTGAGCGGTAAGGTTTTAATCCAGGTCCGGAACCTGGAGAAGCACTTTTCCGGCGGCAGTATCCACGCCCTGGACGGCGTGTCCATGGACATCCGGCAGGGAGAGGTGGTGGTGGTCATCGGGCCTTCCGGGTCCGGGAAGTCCACCTTCCTGCGCTGCCTGAACCTGCTGGAGCGGCCCACCGGGGGCAGCGTCGCCCTGGACGGCGTGGACATCACGGACCCGAAGGCGGACCTGAACCGCCACCGCCAGAAGATGGGCATGGTGTTTCAGCACTTCAACCTCTTCCCCCACATGACGGTGCTGGAGAACATGACCCTGGCCCCCATGAAGCTGCTGAAAAAGAGCCGGGCCGAGGCGGAGGGCAAGGCCCGGAGCCTCCTGGACCGGGTGGGCCTAGCGGACCGGGCCGGCGCATATCCCGGCCAGCTCTCCGGCGGGCAGAAACAGCGCATCGCCATCGTCCGGGCCCTGTGCATGGAACCGGAGGTGATGCTATTCGACGAACCCACCTCCGCCCTGGACCCGGAGATGGTGGGGGAGGTGCTGGAGGTCATGAAGGACCTGGCCCGGGAGGGCATGACCATGGTGGTTGTGACCCACGAGATGGGCTTCGCCAAGGAGGTGGCCAGCCGGGTGGTGTTCATGGACGGCGGCGCCGTGGTGGAGGAGAACCCGCCGGAGGCGCTCTTCGGACAGCCCCGGAGCGAGCGGCTGAAAACCTTTCTGGCCAAGGTGCTCTAGCTTAATACGCGTCTCCCGCAAGTTCCCCGCCGTCCTGTTTGCCAGGACGGCGGGGACTGCCCCTAAAATCAGAATTTGAGGTGACCGGCATGTCTCGAAAAATCTCTTCAGAGCGCCTGCTGAAGGCGGGGTTCCTCCTCACCCAGTGCGAGGACGGCAAGTTCTGGGTCATCGCCAGGGAGGCCGGGCCGGAGGCGGACCAGCTGGCCGCCCTGTGCCGGACTGTCATTGAGGACATGGACGGCACGTCCGTGGCGGAGGACATCGTCCTACAGTGCGACAGCGGCTTTCAAAACCCCTCCTTCTATATGGACGGCTTCCTGTGGCTCCTGGAAAAGCGGGACTTCTCCTCTCTGGTCTCCCTGCTCATCAAAAAGAAATTTGCCGCCCCCGGGGGCTAGCCAAAAACCTTCTTGCCAACTGGCCGCAGAACTGGTATAATTCCCATCGGAATTTATTGGAAAGGCGTGGCGTTATGAACGCAAGAAGAAGATGGGCCGCCCTGCTGCTGGCCCTGTGTACCGCAGTCCTGGGGTCCTCCTGCGCCGGCAAGGAGCCGCCCCCGGCGGAGGCGCCGGATCAGGTCCCCTATGAGACCGTTGAGCTGACCGTGTGGGGGGCGGAGGAGGACTTGGAGCTGCTGGAGGAGCTCGCCGCCTCCTTCCAGGCCCACTACGCCGGGCAGGCCAGCTTCCGCATCACCTGCCAGCCCCAGAGCGAGTCCAACTGCAAGGACGCGGTGCTGGGGGACCTGGAGGGCGGGCCGGACGTGTTCACCTTCGCGGACGACCAGCTGGCCGCCTTGGCCGCCGCCGGGGCCCTGGACCCCATTGAGAACCCGGAGACCGTCCGCAGCGCAAACCTCACCACCGCCGTGGAGGCCGCCTCCGTCAACGGCACCCTCTACGCCTACCCCCTTACGGCGGACAACGGCTATTTCCTCTACTATAACAAAGCCTATTTTTCCCCGGAGGACCTCCAGAGTCTGGACCGGATTCTGGCCGTCGCGGCGGAGCAGGGCCGGTTCTTCTCCATGGACTGGTCCTCCGCCTGGTACGTCTACGCCTTCTTCGGCAACACCGGCCTGACTGTGGGTCTCAACGACGACGGTCTGACCAACTTCTGCACCTGGAACAGCACAGAGGGCGCCATCCGGGGTGTGGACGTGGCGGAGGCCATGCTGTCCATCGCCGCCAGCCCCGGCTTCTCCAACCGGACGGACACCGAATTTATGACCGGCGTGCAGGACGGCTCGGTGATCGCGGGCGTCAGCGGCGTTTGGAACGCGATGGCCGTGGAGGCCGCCTGGGGCGAAAACACCGGCGCGGCCAAGCTGCCCGCCTACACCTGCCGGGGACGGCAGGTCCAGATGGCCTCCTTTTCCGGCTGCAAGCTCATCGGCGTAAACGCCTACTCCCAGCATCCGGAGTGGGCGGCCCGGCTGGCGGAGTGGCTCACCAGCGGGGAGAGCCAGACCCGCCGCTTCCAGCTGCGGGGCCAGGGGCCCTCCAACACCAGCGCCGCCAACTCCCCGGAGGTCCAGGAGGCCCCGGCCATTCTGGCGCTGCTGGCCCAGTCGGAGTTCTCCCAGCTCCAGCGGGTGGGCGGCAAGCTGTGGGACCCGGTGCAGGCCTTTGCCGCCAGTATGGCGGAGGGCAACCCCAGCGGCGCCCCCCTCCAGGAACAGCTGGACCGGATGGTAGAAGGCGTAACGGCCCGTTAGCGCGGATATGGATAAATGTGGAGGGATTCGATGAAAGGCAAACTCAAGCTGCAGCAGCGGCTGCTCCTGCCCGTGATCCTGCTGGGTCTGGTGTCGCTGCTCTCTAACATACTGGCGGTTTTCAGCATCAACAACGTCAACGCCAACGCCTCGGCCATTGTGGACGGCTGCATGGCCAGCCAGACCCAGCTGGAGGAGATCCGCCGCTCCATCATGGACATCCACCGCCTGGCCCTGTCCCACATCGTGGCGGCGGACCACGCCACCATGATCCAGGTGGTGGCGGAGATCAAGGAGGAAGAGCAGGCCCTGGACGGCAGGCTGGCGGACTACGAGGGCTTCGTGGGCGAGGGGGAACAGGACGCCTACCGCTCCCTGCTGGAGAACTACGACGCTTTTAAGCACGCCCTGGTACATCTGGTGTGCGCCAGCGCCGACAGCCGCACCCAAACAGCCTACGCCACGGCCAACGGAGACGTGGCCGGGTACGGCGGCGCGGCGGAGGACTGCATCAGCCAGCTCTACGCCTCCGCCGCCGCCCAGGCAGAGGAAGCCCGGTCCCAGCTCTCCGCCGTGTACATAATCTCCCTGGCCGCCAGCGGCCTCACCCTGACGGCGGGAGTCCTTCTGGTGGCGGCGGCGTTCCGCATGATCCGCAAGTACGTCATCGCCCCCATTCAGGACACCCTGCGCACCTTGCAGGACAGCTCCCAGCGCCTCCGCGGCGTGGTGGGGGACGTGCGGCGGCGGGTAGACACCTCCAGCGGCAGCGTCCAGAACCTGTCGGGCCTGATGGAACGGCTCTCCGCCGCCATCGAGGAGGTGGCCAGCAACACCTCCGCCATCAGCGGCAGCGCCGGCAGCACCCGGGAGGACGCCGGCAGAATGGCGGAGGATTGCGCCGCTATTACGGCTTATTCCGCAGATATGCGCCGCCGGGCGGAGGAGCTGGAGCAGTCCGCCAAGGAAAACCGTGACGCTGTCCGCGTCAAAACGGAGGAAATCATGGCCTCCCTCCGCGTGGCGATTGAGGAGAGCCGGAACGTGGACCAGATCAGCAGTCTTACAAAAGACATCCTTTCTATCTCCTCCTCC
>CATIYU010000355.1 GCA_949739085.1 uncultured Eubacteriales bacterium
CCTGACACAATACAGCGAAACCGTAACGGTTGAGGATGCGTTCGACAATTTCTTTGACAATGGGAAATGGGGTACATACAAGGAGAACGACTATTCTTACGTCACATTCACCGGGGCGTGTGAATATCTCGACGAAAAAGCGGATGTAAAAATCACATTCAAAATTACAGGAGAAAACTTCCTTGTTGAGCGTTTGGATGTGAATGGGACAACGCAAAACGATCTCATGTTGTATGGATTACTAACGAAGGTTTATGAAGATTATTAAGAGGAGGAAAGCGATAATATGTTCTGTCCAAAATGCGGTGCGAAGGCGATAGACGGCGCTGGGTTCTGCCAGAAGTGCGGCGCAAAGTTGATTGTTGACGCTCCGGCTACACAGCCAGTAGTGGAATCGCCTGCCAATTCCAAAAAACAATCGGGTGGTACTCCGAAAGATGCTCCCGTGAAAAAGAAATCCAAGAAGCTGCCGATCATCATCGGTGTTGCTGTCCTGGTGGTTCTGGCCGTCATATTCATAGCGATGAACTGGGAGGGCAAGACCGATTATGAGGCAACGGTCAGAGCCCATGCCCCTTTGTCAATAGTCAGGGATTGCCATATACCTATGGGGAAGTATTTGATAAATATATCCCCGACGCAAAATGGGAAATCAGGGAATCCGGTGATGTGGCCCATATAGATATCAATGGTAACGCTAAGGGGACAGATGCAGAAGTGGTCATTACCATAAAAGTATCCTTGGATGCAAATACCCCTGATCTGGCTTCTATCTCTCCTGAATCTGTATCTGTCAGCGGGGACAAATCACCTACAAAAGATGAAGCGGTAAGGTTTTTACTGGCTATGTTTGTTGCCTACGATGAAGGTGATAAGGATTTATCTGATTTCTCAAGGCGGTTGGATGAAGTAGGGCTTACAACGCAGGGGGATGTAAGCCTGACAGAAACATTTACCGATATAGATTCAGGAATATCCTTTCAGTATCCGTCTGGATGGACAATTTTAGATTCCCCCAGCGAGTTCAAAATTGTTGAAATGCTGGATTCCCAAAATACTGCTGACCATGTTGCGACTCTGAATGTGGACTTGATTTTCGACCAAGATCCCTATGGAGTGTTCACCCAAGACGAAGCTGCAATTCAGAAAACGGTAAATGAATATTATACGTTTATAGATTTTGGGGAAACCACCCTCGGCGGCATCCCCGCAAAGACACTTAGATACCAGACCCAGCAGATGAACCGTGATGACATTGTTGTGAACTTTTGGTATAGGATTGGCGAAAATGTTTATCAGGTCAGATGTACCTATACGTCCTCTGATGCAAACAAGTATGAACCTGTGTTTGAGGCCATGATAGACAGCTATGCCATCGGGGCAACAGATGACAATGCTTCCGCTAACTCCGAAATGCAAAAGGCTTACGCAGAAAAAGTAAGAGAGCTTGCATCAGAGAATGATAATTTGCAATTTGCCCTAATTGATTTGACAAGAAATGATGCACCGGAGCTGGTGCGGATCTTCCGGGATATTATATTCGTATTTTCTCCTGGGAAGATGGTAAAATATACTCTCTCGGAGAAGATCAATGGCCTTATGGAGCAGGCGGCAACAATGGTTATGAATACTTACCGGGCGAGAATTTAATCCGAAACTTTAACAGCGATTACGCAGGGGCGGTTGTGTATGAATCCTACTATGGGATCAATTTCGCACATGAGCTTTCCGCTTTGCCCAGCGACCAACTCAGTATTTGGTATTTCAGAGA
>CATIYU010000356.1 GCA_949739085.1 uncultured Eubacteriales bacterium
CCAGATCAATGCAGTCGAGGGCCGCGCTCATACCCATATCCATTTCCACGGTCAGCTTGTAGAGGAGCTTCGCCATTCTGTCTTCAAACATTCCAAGCCGGCCATCAATGGCGGACTGGATTTCTTTGGGCAGGAAGGCACCGGCGCTGTTGGCATCGATGTAACCCAGGTAGAAATCGATCGCTTTTTCTATGAACGCTGTGATGCTCCGACAGCCTTCCTCACGGTAGCGCCGCTCCAACTCAGCTTTCTTCTCTGGTGGTAGGTACAACGCAAATTTCACCTTATTTTCGTTCACTTTGAACCTCCTTTTGGGTGTGACCCCGATAGATTTCTTGAAACACTGGCGTTTTTGGAGTTTCTGACCCCAAGCGCCATTTTCTCTCTGCGTTTTGACCCCGGCGTGGGCGCCGGGGAACTGCCTGCACTGCGGGCAGTTGTGACCGGGCGGGCGCCACTTATGACGCCCGGCTTTTATCCTGCTTTTCCCTCTCCCCCCCATTTTGCCGTGTTCGGTCGGGCGGGGCTTCTGGATTGCTGCCTTCGCTTTCTGCCACAAAGGGCTCACAACGGCTTTTTGTTCTATGGCGGTGGTTACGGCTGTCCTGAGTGGCTGGAGCGCCACACAGCGGCTCACAGGGGCTTACACGGCGGTTTGGGCGGCGAGGTGGGATTTGGCGACATCTATCTCCAGTTTTTGGAGTTGGCGCCGGTGAAAAATATTTACTGCTGAACAGATCGGGAGAATCGTGTAGAGATTGTTGCCTTTCCACTTCATTCCGGACTTATCGTAGTAGTTGCTGGGCTCTACGGTGATGAGCCCTGCCTCCAGAAGAGTACAGATATTTTTCAGAGCAGTGTTTTTGGACAGGCCAGTGTCAGAGGCAATGGTGTTGTAGCTGGGATGGCAGGTATGTGTTTTACGATCCTCAATCAGCAGCAGATAAGCGTAGACCATGAACGCAGAAGGCGGCAGGTTTAGCAGAAAGATTTCATTCGGGAGCGTGAAAAAATTTTTGTAACTGCTGCGCTGTAAGCTGGAAGCAAGGGACCATTCGCTGGTGATTAGGCCCTTACTTATGAGAGATGCAATGTACTTTTTTACCGTGCTGACCGTTGAATGAACACCGTTTGTAATCATCTGCAAAGTGATCTGGTCCGGCAGATCATGGCTTTGATAATGGCAGAGATAAGAAAAAATTACGAACTCGATTGGCCTGAGTTTGTGCTCCCATATCTCGTTGGGCATGGAGAAACGGCGCCGCTTTGAGTCCCGCATAGGCCAGCCAATAAACGCACCGTGCTTTCTCATAGAGGTTTTTCTCCTGTCGTATTTTCCTCTACCCAGCAGATAAATTTCTCTTTGGGAACCACCATCCTGTTGCCGATTTTCAGAACCGGGAAGCCCGATTCATGCATCAGCTCATAGCTGCTGGCTGGCGATATCCCCAGCACCTTTGCGATGATTTCCGCGTTGAGGAAGAGAGGTAGTTCACTGTAATCTTTGAATTGTGACGTTTTCATTTGCGGTTTCCTTTCCTTGATTCTGCTGGTGACTACACGCAGAACAACCTCTCATTCCCGGTTCACCCTGTTGGTACGCTCGCTCCAATTTATGGAGGTCATGGCGATACTTCGCCCAGGGAGAATTGCAGTGATGGTGGTGGAGATTCGGTTGTCGAGGTGCAGTTTGCTGGATTGGTTTTGTTTCTTTTTAGCATATTCTCTATTTGCATACTCAGCTTAACATTTCACTTGACATTCGTC
>CATIYU010000357.1 GCA_949739085.1 uncultured Eubacteriales bacterium
CCTGCTCGTACTCATCTGTCTTTTTGTTCTTGCGACTGATGGACATACGCAGCTTTGTGCTGGTGTCGCTCATGGGAGTAACCTCCCACACTTTGGCATATGCGCCGGTACGAAATCCCATCTTATATCACTCCTTAATCTTGAAAGTCTCTTTGAAGTCGTCCAGCAGCTTAGCCGCCAGGGCGGACTCCGTAATAGCAAAGTAGTTGCCGCCCTTTGCATACTTGGACACGAATTTCCTCACATCCTCAGCCATGGATTCGTTCGCCTTCAGGAACGCCTTGACCACCTCGTCAAAGGTGCCGATAATCTGCTCGGCAATCATCTTATCCTCCGCCGCTTCTGCCGCACGCTGCTTACTGCGGTGAGCATCGGGGTCGTCATCCGTGGTCGCCACGTTGAAATACTTGAGCAAGAAGTAGCGGTCGGAATACGTCAGACCAGATCCAAAAGCCTGGGAGGCATCTGACTGCTGGCCAACCAGCGTCCAGCCCACCACCACCTTCTCGTCCGGGTTGTCGTTATTTACCCACGTCCAGGTCATGTCGGCACTGACCAGTACCTCGTTGACATTCTCTTCATAGATGCCGCCGCCTTTGGTGGTCTTAGTCTTCTTGTAGGGATAGGGTTCGACCTTTGTCGTACCGCCGACGATGCCAGGAATCAGGGACAGATGGTACTTATCCATGAACACGGTGATCTTGGCCAGAATTTCCTCCTCGGACACATATGTATAGCCGTAACCCCGCTTGTTCTTCTTGATGACCTCAACCTGCTTTCTGATTTTGGCAAGTTTTTGATAGATGTTCAGTTGTGCCTGCTCGGACATGCTATACCTCCTATGATATACATTACGGTGGAAGGCACGGCGGCTTGCCATGCCTTTTGCCGTCTCAAAGCTGAAACTACCCTCCTCTCATCCAGATTTATACGGAGCGCTTTTGCGCACTGTAACATATTTAATTTATTTACAAACAAAAAAAGAGGAACCCGCCAAGCGGGTTCTCTTAGTTTTCGTGTTCAAATTGAAAAAGCCAGCTTCCAACGCTGATAGTCTATCATAAATTGTCTGGCACGCTGTCTCTGACGGATTTCAATTTTGTTGCGGTCCTTAATAACATAGTTCTTATCCCCCTCCGCCATGAGGCCGGTAGTCACGCCAGTAAAATTCACTGTCACACCGGCTCGTTCACGCTCATACATCCGATAAAAAAGGCCAGACATCCAGATCCGATTGAAGCTCAGCTGCAGATCTGTTTTACCCTGTCTAATGGCATCCATCGAGAAGTGCGACATATTGGAGCGGAAATGGACTATCTTTGCCGTGCCACGGTATCCACGCATCAATGTGTCTCCAGGCATCCTGTCGCGACGGATCGGTTTGGCATAGTTCGGGTGTTTGTACAGGAAGCTTGTCAGCTCTACAGCGTTATGAAACGCTGGTAGCGCCTCCCGGTAGATAGGAACGCTGGTATCGCCATACTGTATATACATCTCTGCAAAGTTGACATCCGATGTCTTGACCTTTAGAACGTCGTCATCATGGATACCGCCATAGGCCATCCAATAGTAACAGCGGTAAAGATTATCCAGCATCTCATTTTCCTCTTCGCTGAAAACCGCGTTCAGGTACTGCTGGAGGTGGAACGGACTGGACACCATCTGGTGCCGCACCTTCTCTAGTCCGGCAACGGTGATGTGGAGCATCCCGTCAATAGCGCCAGGAACCCCCGTCAGTATACACCATCTGACGTATTCCTTGAGTATAGTCAGCGACATACACTGACTGCTGGTGCGCAGCGCCACCACCTTGTCGATGACAGGCTGCAGTTCATTTGCAGACTTTGTACACAGGTCTGCCTGCCACGCTTTCTCAAAAGGCTCCATAGCATTAAACACAGTAGTCGCCACTTTGGCTGTCTTGATACTCTGCGTATAGTCCCCGATGAACTTGGCTTTCAACTCGTTATTGTACATGATACACCTCCTACAGTCTATGTAGTTATGCCGGTACAGCACTATTCAGCGCAACTGCCTTCCTCCAAACAGAAATCAGGAGCTCTATATTCAGGTAGGGGATAGCGGCGGTAAGTCTGCTGACCGCCGCTGCTATCTGTTTCATGTACTTCTCATCTTACTCTGGCTCTTCGTTTCGCGCCACACTCCTTCATATAAGTTGTGCTGATGGTTGGAGTATATCACACGAATGGCCCGTTTGTCAACTCAATAAAATAAAAACATGAAAGCAAAAAAATTATGTCATGATGAGTCTGTGGGCTTCATGGCGCCTAGACGCCTTGGAATTGCCACAATAAAGTGTCAAGATCGTCCCCAGTAATGTAGATTCAGTGTCTATCTCTGCAAACCGCACTTCGTTGAAACAGATGCTGCTTACACCAGATTTCAGGCAAACCTGGTTTGGATTTTCATAAATCAATACGGACTGGAAGTGAAGCCTCAGTTGGCATAGAGCGGCGTTTTTACAGCCAGTCTGATTCTCAGAGTAGTATGTGACCTGGTTGGGTGAGTTCCTTTCGCAGTACGCTTTCAACTCTCTGACAGATACCATTTTTTTCATCCCGCAGTAAAACCTCCATTGATTTATGCGTCAGAGCGTGTTATACTACAGGCGGTCCTAGGTGAGTGGTGTCATCTGTGGCCCGCCCGCAATATATCTCTTGTGGGTGGTGGCGCACCGTCCTGCTGGCTTTCATTTTCTGCTGGGCGGTGCGTTGCGTTTTTTATTGACAGAAACTAAACTTTGTGCTATGGTATTGAAAGAAACTTTTGTTTGCTTACACCGATTATGCTACCATAAATCAGCGCCCCTGTCAACAGGGAAATTTACCATTATTTTTTGGAGGAACATAAAATGGACTTTGGGCAGAGGCTAAAGAATCTGCGCCTTGAGAAGGGATATACACAGAAAGAACTCGGAGCTGCCGTAGGCGTATCAGTCGTTTCCGTCCGCTCTTGGGAACAGAATACAAAAAAACCGACTATGGACGCGCTACTCTCCCTTGGCCGGACGTTCAGTGTTTCAATGGATACCCTGATGGACTTTCAGCTTGGTGATATACCAAATTCAGGTTTGGTATTGTCTCCAGCGGAGCGGAGCCTGTTGGAAAACTATCAGATCCTCGATGCTCATGGGAGGAAAGCTGTAGAGACTTTATGCGCCATTGAAGCTGAGCGTATCTCCATCCAGCAGGAACCCTTACGGAAGAAAAAGATTATCAACCTAGAAGAAGCGAGGGCGGCTTCGAGATATATCCCACGCTACACCTCCCCATCCGCCGCAGGTATTGCCGCTCCGCTTGAGGGAAACGACTTTGAGATGATCCTGGTGGATGATACCGTACCAGAGGATGCCGACTATGCGGTGCGCATCTCTGGCGACAGTATGGAGCCGTATATTGCGGACGGGGATATGGTCTATGTACAAAAAGACGCCGAACTATCCATTGGAGATGTCGGCATCTTCTGTGTCAACGGGGCTATGTATTGCAAGCAATACTACCTGGATGACGATGGGAACCTTGTCCTGGTATCCGCCAACCCGGACTTGAGGGATTCAAATGTTTATGTGCCCGCTGATAGTGGGTATTCAGTAACGGTTTGCGGCAAGGTACTCCTTGGCCGTCGGATTGAACTGCCCGACTACCTGTTCGAGGATTGAAAAAAACAGAGCGTTTCGCACGCTCTGTTTTTACAACTTCCAACCCATACGCTCCTCGCGCTTATCGCTACCCGCAATATGTCCATGTCCAACAGGGTTGTTTGGAAAGTAGAATTCTTCTTCTACACCATGCCGCTTCAGCTCATCGGCACACCATTTGAAAACGTATGCCTGTAACAATATCCACGTTGTAAGATTCTGCTGAGCGCCGCACAATGCTTTATAAGATGGAAATTTACCGCGTTTTGCCATCATGATACAAAGAGCGTTTTCGGAATCGAGCCTGCAAACAATCTCCTGCACCTTTTCATGATATGTGTCACTCCACCCCTTCTTCTTTTTACACCAAAGCCACCTTGGAAAAAGTTCGTCAATTCTTCTGCCTTGCAAAATCTCATCATAAACATCGGACACCTCTTTGAGCACGGCGTCTCTATTCTCTGGGCGGCTGATAAACAGTCTGAGTTCTTGCTCAAGCTCGTCGTCTGTGATCATAGAGAGCCACTGGTTTCTTCGAGCTTCTGTGTCTGCCATACGGCGGGTTGCCTCTTTATGGTCTACATGTTCGCCTAATAGCTTGCTCCCATAGTATATTCCGCCGAATAGTGCGATAAATATCTCAAACATTGGACATACCCACCTTTACACTCACTGACTAATTGCGGTTTCGATGTGTTCTTTCGCTTCCTCCAGCTTCTCCAGCGCATCGTTCAAACTATCGACTGCTAACTCTGTGCGCTCGAACCTTTCTGTACCCTGCAGATTCTCAGGATAGTTATCCATACAGTCCTCTTCTTTATCGCAGACAGCCTCAACGATTGACTGGACATCTGACAATTTCCTCACGGCTCCACGCAATCTGTTTCGCCTTTCATTATTCATAAGCGAATCCTCCAAGCCACAGCCCGGACACGATGAGTTCAATCCGTATGCTGTCAGGCTTAGCTTTTGAAAACCGAACCGAGTCTGCCAGTTCGGCGAGTTTGAAGAACGTATGTGCTCTCCCATGCTGTAAGATGATTTGGTCGCACACAATATTGAAGATTAGTTCCTTGGTTGTTGTGTCAACATCTACGCTCACCTCACCACACCCAAACTCATCGTCAAATATTTGGACAACCTCATCTACAAGATCACAGATTTCGCCCAAATTCTCATATTTCATCTCGTTGAGAAAATATTTGTCGCCGAACTTCTCAGTAGCTTCCTCAATCACATCAAAAGCGGCATCCTTACATCCTGTGTACTCCATACTACACCTCCATCATTTTTGATACCTCATTTTAACACAAATGGCGTCGCTTTTCAATAGCCGTCTAACCCGCTGATACTGTGGCTTCCCCGCGCTTCCTCACATTATCGATGTTCCAGTTGCAACGCAGAATCAATTCTTTAGTTGACATCCGGCCCTCTAACCAATTATAGTAGCAGTGACGGCATAGCCGATACGGCCACTCCCTCCATCCAGTGTCACCCACCGCCGCTTCGTCCTCAAAATCGACTATGATGTCAATATCGTAGTGTGTCGTAGAATAGTTCTGGCAACAGTCGCACCTATACAGTTCCGGCTGGGCGGTAGCGGTGATAGTTTCCTTGTTTTCCATAGAGTCACTCTACTATTTTATTTAACTAAGCTGGAAGCCACTTGCTGTGAGCAGGCGGCTTCTTTTAGTGTTCCGTCAGCTTGCACACAACTCTAACCTCCCCATTGGCGGCATCTCCAAGGATATGCTTCAAGGAATTTGCCACCATCTCCACATTGATGGGCCCAGTGAAGCAAATGGAGAACTCACTCATCTTCATCAATGCGGGTACAGATTCTACAGAGCTTACACTCATTTCATCTGTTAAAGCGATATTATCCTTTTCTATCGTACAGCCGTCCACGATGTAATCCTGGGCGCTATGTAAGAACCGCTCCCACGCGCTTCGCTGCTCGGCATTCATAGAGTGGCCGACGCGAAACTCAATGGCCAAGCCTGCTGACTGGATGTAGCGGCGGATAGTAGCTACACTCATCCCAAACATCTCGGCCAGATTGGTAGCATTGGCGTTGTAGGTCTCTGCCAGATGCCGCAGGTACTCTTCCTGAGTACCCTTGGAGAGCTCCTTGAAGTTTGTCCATGTTGTTGGCTTGTCAAAACTCACTGACACAACTTTTCCGTTCCTTTCTTTCCATTGTTTCTGGGTCATATAGTCGGTTGACATGGGGCAGCGTTTGCTTTTGCTTCCGCGCTTGCGGTGAGAAGCCTGATGGGCGAGGCGCTTCTTCTGCAAGCAGTCATACTCGAAGTCTGTCAATATACCACCCCCAATTTCTTCTCCACATCGAACTTGGTCTCAAGCTCCTTTGGAGAACGAGCCCTCCCGAGTTTCTTGAATGTGCCGTCAACCAGCTCATACAGGAAGTAATAATCTCGGGAGGATTCTTTACTTGTCAGGATGAAAAGAAGCTCGTGCTTGGTGTTATAGTATCCAACCCAAACTCGCTCGCCCTTTGGATATTTGGGGGTACTCATATTTTCCCATGGGAGCGCAGCACATCAATAAAGGATGCCATGATGTGCGCAGCATCTGTAACCTCGTCTACCGTGTTCATTCTGGAGAACGAAACCCGAATAGAGCTTCTCGCTTCTTCTGTGGTAAGCCCCATCGCTGTGAGCACATGACTTGGCTTAGACTCATGGCTTCGACAGGCAGAGCCAGCGGACACATAGATATCCATATTGTCCAGCATCAGAATGAGGGACTCATTGTCAACACCGTCGATTCGGAGATTGATGGTCTTGCCGGGAGACAGGAGGGATGCCCCGTTGATATGTACGGTATCGCCGCCGAGATGACTCTGGAGCTCTGTCACGAACCGTTGCTTGAGCATGGAGACGGTCGTTCTGTCCTCATTCTGCTGGGCACTGGCAATCTCGCACGCCCGTCCAAACCCAACGATACCGGCCACGTTTTCCGTTCCGCCCCGCAGCCCAAACTCCTGGTCGTGTCCGCCGCAGATGAGAGGAGACAGGATTGAGATGTCCTTGGCATAAAGTGCGCCTGTGCCTTTAGGGCCATGGATTTTGTGGGCCGAGATGGATAGAAAATCACAGCCGATGCTGGTGGTGTCGATGGGGTGACACCCGGCGGCCTGTACACAGTCCGTATGGAACAGAACGCCGTGCTTCAGACAGATGCTCCCAATATCGCTTATCGGATTCTCTACGCCGGTTTCATTGTTGACATACATGACAGACACCAACCCGGTATCTGCCCGTAGAGCCCGCTCAACAGCCGCAGCAGGCACGGTCCCATTGCCGAGTACGGGAATATACTCGACATCAAATCCGTCTTTCATAAGGCTCTCTGCGGCTCTGAGAACACTGTCGTGCTCCACGGCAGACACCAGGATATGCGTGCATTCGATGCGCTTGAGATAGTCCCTCACGCCGTGGAACACAAGATTATTTGCCTCGCTTCCGCCGGATGTGAAAATGATGCTGTTTGTATCTGCGCCGATGAACCGAGCCACCCGTGCTCGTGCTTCCTGAATCGCCTCGTTGGCCGCTCGTCCAAATCTGTAGGGCGTACCGGCGTTTCCGTATTGAGTCGTCAGGTACGGCATCATAGATTCTAAGACCCTTGGGTCAATCGGGGTCGTAGCTGCTGCATCAAGATAAATCATTGACGCCCTCCTTGCAGTTTTATAAATTGTAGCATAAGAACACCCCATCAAGCACAGGAGAAACCGCTGTCGGACAGG
>CATIYU010000358.1 GCA_949739085.1 uncultured Eubacteriales bacterium
ATGGACTCGATGATTGTGCGCAGGCTTCCGCGAATTCGCGCAAAGTCGCCCCTGTAGTCCACCTGCGGCTCGGTGCGCAGGTCGCCGCCGGCGATATTCGTCAGCACCTGCTGAATATCGGATATGTACCGGTTCATGCTCTCCAGCGTGTCGTCCAGCGTCTGCGTCATGACCTCCAGCTCGTCTCCGGTGGAAACGGGGAGCACCGCTGTGTGCAGGTCGCCGCCGGAAAGGGCCACCATCCGGTCCGTTACGCCCTTGACCGGACGGGAGATGGACCGGGCAAAGCGCAGAATCAGAAGGATGGAGACAGCCAGTCCCACTGCGGTGGCCAGGATGGACACCAGCATAGCCCCGTTGATGAAGTGGCTGTAATCCGACTTAGGGATTTGGATGACCAGCGACCACTGCGTCCCCCGGATAGGAGAGAATGCCACCAGCATCTGTTTTCCGTTGATGGGGAACTCTACCGCCCCCGTTTCCCCGGTGGTCACCCGCTCCACCGCCCCCCGGTTGCCGCCGCTGAGCTGGGCCAGCGTGCTCTGGCTTAAAACCTGGGCCTGGTCCGGATGGCCAGTGACAATGCCCGCCTGATTGACCATATAGGCCATGCCGCTTTTTCCCAAATTGATGCTGCTGATGACGTCGTTAAGCGTGTCGTATTTATAGACGCCCATCAGATAGAGGACCGTCTCGCCGCCCTCCCTCACCGGCATCCCCATCGCAATGCCCAGCTTGCCCTGGCAGAGGGTGGAGGAATCGGTGGTGAGATTGTCGGTTTCCTTCAGAAGCGCGAGGAGGCTGCTGTCCAGCTGTTCCTGCGCGCCGCCGGTCCCCTGTACCAACCGGCCGTCCAGGCCGTACAGCGCGATGGTGTGCAGCTCATAAATTTCCGCCGCCTCCTCCAACACCGCCGCGCGGCTCTCCCCACTGGCCGCCTCCATCCGGGGGTCGCTTGCAATGGACATCATGCGGTCCGCCAGCATGTGGATATTGGCCTCCACGGTTTTTGCCGACTGCCGGGCCATGGGCTGGAGGCTGTCCAGCAAGATGCTGTTGGCAAGCGACTGCATGGCCAGGGCCATAATCACGCAGCATATGACCACCAAAGCCAGGATATTCAGGGTGGTGTTTCGCAATATCCTTCTGTTCAGGCTCCGTCGTATCCCCCGGCTGGCAAGGGAATCCGTTTGCTGTTCTGTCACGTTCCTGTCGCTCCTTTATCAGATATTTTTTTGTCGGGTAGACTGTAAAATCTGGACATTCCGCTGCCACCCACCGGGTCTGCGCTAAGCCGGTGGGCAGTAGACTTCAAAGATTTAGTATACCATAAACAGCCTGTAAAGGGAAGCTCTTTTTCGCAGGTTGTAACATTAACGCAGGTTGTAACATTAAATGCGAAAGAACACGAACCCACCCGACAGGGTGCGGAACGGTTCTTTCGCATTTATTTTTTGTCTTTGTCTGGCCGGAAAAGATAACGGAAACGGGGTGAAAGATGGTGAGACGCTACAAATATATAACTTTTGCGGACCGTCGGGAGATTGCCGCGCTGTATCAGGCGAACGAACGACAGTAAAGGCTTTCCAGTCAATTCCCGGCAGGGCCTTGCGCCGCATCTCAGCCGGAACGGTCAGAAACGTCGGAGTCTGACGCGCTATCCAACTGCGCCACGGGCGCATACCTGACAATATAAGATTTTCAGTTTTCCGGC
>CATIYU010000359.1 GCA_949739085.1 uncultured Eubacteriales bacterium
CGGAGCATTTTGCCGTCCGACAGTACAAGAAGTTTCTGCTTTCCGCTGGCAAGACCCGAAGCTCTATCCTCATTTCCTGCGGTGCGCGGCTGGCTCCCTTTGACATCGCGGAGCTGCGGGAGGTCACAGCTTATGACGAGCTGGGGCTGGACACCCTGGGCGATGCAAAAACGGCCCTGTTCCTTATCATGAGCGACACAGACGACACATTTAACTTTTTGATCTCCCTCTGCTACACACAGTTGTTCAATCTGCTGTGCGAAAAAGCGGACGATGTGTACGGCGGTCGGCTCCCGGTTCATGTCCGCTGCCTGATTGACGAGGCGGCGAACATCGGCCAGATTCCCAAGCTGGAAAAGCTGGTCGCCACCATCCGAAGCCGGGAGATCTCCGCGTGTCTGGTTTTGCAGGCGCAAAGTCAGTTAAAGGCCATATATAAGGATAATTGCGACACAATTATCGGCAATATGGACACAAAAATATTCCTGGGCGGCTCTGAACCCACTACGCTGAAAGAGCTATCTTCCAGCCTGGGGAAAGAGACGATAGACACTTACAACACCGGCGAAAGCCGGGGCCGGGAGACCTCCCACTCTCTGAATTATCAGAAGCTGGGGAAGGCCCTTATGGATATTGACGAGCTGGCGGTCCTGGACGGCGGCAAGTGTATTTTGCAGCTGCGGGGCGTTCGCCCCTTCCTGTCCAGCAAATACGACATTACCCGGCATCCCAATTACAAGTACCTGGCTGACTTTGACAAGAAAAACACTTTCGACATAGAGCGTTTTCTGTCAACGAAGCTGAAACCCAAGCCCTCCGAGGTCTATGACGTGTTCGAGGTGGACGTATCGGAGGAGGAAGAACCGGAGGAGGACGGCGGCGAAACAGAGTAACCGCCCCTCCCGTAAAACAGGGAAATGCGCCTTCAAAAATATTATTTATTTTTCGGAGGTACATTATGGCTTTTTTTCAATCCGCTGTTGACGTTTTGCAGACCCTCGTTGTCGCTCTCGGCGCTGGCCTCGGTATCTGGGGCGTTATCAATCTGCTGGAAGGCTACGGCAACGACAACCCTGGTGCCAATGCTCATGTACGGTAAAGAAGCAAGTAACCGAAAACAAGAGATAGACTGCCAGCACCACACTATTCCGAACCAAAGAAACCAAAGACCAAA
>CATIYU010000360.1 GCA_949739085.1 uncultured Eubacteriales bacterium
GATTCCCGGGCGCTCCTCTTTTACCGCTCCTCCTGAGGGCGGAAGCCGGTGATGGAGTAGGCCACCCACTCCGCCACGTTGACGGCGTGGTCCCCAATGCGCTCCAGGTACTTGGCGATCATGAGAAGGTCCAGGGCCTCCTCCGCGCTGGAGGCGTCCCGGCGGATGAGGGCGGTAAGCTCCCGCTTCACCTCGCCGAACAGCTGGTCCACCACGTCGTCGTAGCGGATGACCGCCTGGGCCAGGTCCAGGTCCCGCTGGACAAAGGACTCCACGCTGCTGGTGACCATCTTTGCCGCCGCCTGGGTCATCTCCGCAATGCGGGCCTGCCCGGGAAAGGGGGTTGCGCCGATGTGGCGGGTGATCTCCGCGATGTCCGCCGCCTGGTCCCCGATGCGCTCCATATCGGAGATCATCTTCAGGGCGGAGGAGATGGTCCGCAGGTCCCGGGCCACGGGCTGCTGCTGAAGCAGCAATTTCATGCACAGGCCCTCGATATCCCGCTCCTGCTGGTCAATGTCCCGCTCCTTGGCCCGGGCGGTTTCCGCCATGTCCTGGTCGTCCTCCAGAAGGGCCAGGACGGAGGCGGAGATGGCCTCCTCGCAGAGCGCACCCATGCGCGTCAGCTCCTGATGCAGCCGCTCCAGCTGCCGGTCAAACTTGTTTCTCATCCGAACCTCCCTGTGATATATTCCTCGGTGCGCCTGTCCTTGGGCATGGAGAAGAGGCGGTCTGTGGCGGTGTACTCAACAAGCTCGCCCAGAAGGAAAAAGGCGGTCTTGTCGGAGATCCGGGCGGCCTGCTGCATATTGTGGGTAACCATGACGATGGTGAAGCGCTCCCGGAGCTCCAGAATCAAGTCCTCAATCTTGGCGGTGGAGACGGGGTCAAGGGCGCTGGTGGCCTCGTCCATGAGCAGGACTTCCGGGCGCACAGCCAGAGCCCGGGCGATGCACAGGCGCTGCTGCTGTCCGCCGGAGAGCCCCAGGGCGGATTTCCGCAGGCGGTCCTTCACCTCGTCCCAGATGGCGGCGGCCCGGAGGGACTCCTCCACAATGGCGTCCAGCTTGGCCCGGTCCCGGGTCCCGTGGGTCCGGGGTCCGTAGGCCACGTTGTCGTAAATGGACATGGGGAAGGGATTGGGCTTCTGAAATACCATGCCGATCTGGCGGCGGAGGGCGGTGACGTCCACGCCGGGGGCATAGATCTCCCGGCCGCGGAAGGTGAGGGAACCGGCGGCCCGGGCGGCGGGGATGAGGTCGTTCATGCGGTTGATGGCGCGCAGGAAGGTGGACTTGCCGCAGCCAGAGGGGCCGATGAGGGCGGTGACCTGGTTCGCGGGAATCTGGATGGTGATGTGGCGGAGGGCCTGAGAGGCTCCGTAGAAGAAATCCAGCTCCCTGGCGGCGAGCACGGTTTTATCTGCCATTTGTACGGTCCTTTCGCGGAGAAGTTGGGGCCTACCGCCTTCTCAGGCGCTTTCCGGCGAGGGTGGCGGCCAGGTTGATGAGTGCGGTGAGAAAGAGCAGCACGGTTGCCACGGAGAAGGCGGCGGCGAAATCCGCCCGCTCCTTGGCGTAGACGTAGAGCGCCACGGTGAGGGTGGAGCCGGAGGCCCGCATAAGCCCCTGTATGGTGGAAAAATCCTGCATGGCGGTGGAGAGTCCGGCGGTGTACATGAGCACCGCCGTCTCTCCCACCACCCGCCCGGCGGCCAGGATGCAGCCGGTGACGATGCCGTCCACAGCGGAGGGGAGGACGGCGGTGCGGACCATGCGCCACTTGCCCGCGCCCAGGCTGAGCGCACCCTCCCGATAGGACCTGGGCACGGTTTTCAGGCTCTCCTGAGTGGCCCGCAGGACGGTGGGCAGGGTCATGACGGCCAGCGTGAGGGACCCCGCCAGGAGCGTTTTTCGCAGGCCCAGGGCAGTGCAGAAGAGAATGACGCCCACCAGGGCGTAGATGAGGGAGGGGATGCCCGCCAGGGTGTCGGCGGCGAACTCAATGGCGGCCGTCAGGCGGCGGTTCCGGGCATACTCGGTGAGGTAGACCGCCGCCCCCACGCCCAGGGGCAGGACGATGAGGAGGGACAGGGCGATCACATAGAGGGTGTTCAGAATGCTGGGGAGGATTCCGGCGGTTCCCCGCAGCACGCTCTCCGCGCTGGTGAGGAACGCCCAGCTGAGCCCCGGCAGGCCCCGGTAGCAGACGTACCCGGCGATGGCCGCCAGCAGCGCGCCGGTAACCGCCGCGCTGAGCCAGGTCAACAGCCGGGCCAGGCCGTTCCAGAGCCTCCGGGAGGACCGGCGGTTCCCTGCCACGCTCACCCCTCCCTTCCCCGCTTGACGGCGCAGCTCAAAAGGATGTTGATGAGCATAATGAAGAGGAACAGCACAAGGCCGATAGAGAACAGCGCCTGCCGCTGCAAGCTGCCGGGGGCGGCGTAGTTCATCTCAATGGCGATGCCGGTGGTGAGGAACCGGACGCTCCGCAGCAGGGACGGCATGTTGGCCACGTTTCCCGCCACCATCAGGATGGCCATGGCCTCCCCGATGGCCCGGCCCACCCCCATGGCCACCGCCGCCGCGATGCCGCTCCTGGCCGCCGGGGCGGACACCCGGAACCAGGTCTCCGCCTCCGTGGCCCCCAGGGCCAGGCTGGCCTCCTCGTACTCCCTGGGCACCGCCTCCAGGGCGGCGGCGGACAGGTCGATGACAGAGGGGAGGATCATCACCGCCAGCACCAGAATAGCCGCCAGCAGGCTGTCCCCGGCGGGGAGGTTCAGCCAGGACCGCAGGGCCGGAACCAGTACGCACATGCCCACCAGGCCGTAGACCACCGAGGGGATGCCCGCCAGCAGGCCCACCGCCGGGCGCAGCAGCTTCGCCAGCCGGGGCGGGGCGGCCTTTGCCAGAAACACGGCGGTGAAAAACCCCACGGGCACCCCCACCACAATGGCCCCCGCCGCGCCGTAGACGCTGGTGAGGATCAGGGGCAGGATGCCGAAACGGGGGTTGGTCTCGTTGGTGGAGTCCCAGGTCTGGCCGAAGAGGAACTCCACAAGGCCCACCTCCCGGATGGCGGGCAGGCCGGCGGCGATGAGGTAGGCGGTGATGAGCAGCAGAAAGGCCGCCGCCGCCAGGGCGCAGAGGAGGAAGAGGACCTGCATGGCGGCCTCTGCCGGTTTGCGTTTGGTCATAGCAAGCTCCTTTCGGGTTTCAAAAAGACGCTAAGGGGTGATGGCCCCGGCCCGGGCGATATACGCCGCCGCCTCCCCGCTCTGGGCGAACGCCAGGAAGGCCCGGGCCGCCTCGCTCAGGGGCCGGGAGGCGCTGGTAACCATCAGGAAGGGCCGCTGCAAGGGGTAGCTGCCGTCCCGCACCGTGCTCTCGCCGCAGGCGGCGCCGTCCACCGCCACTGCCGCCACGCCCTCCCGGACCGCGGAGAGGGAGGCGTAGCCGATGGCGTTGGGGTTGGCGCTGACGTTGCCCACCACGTCCCCGGTGGAGCCGTAGATGTTGGTATAGGCGCAGCGGTCCACCACGCCCAGCGCCTCCTCAAAGGCCCCCCGGGTGCCGGACCCCGCCTCCCGGCCATACACCGCCACAGGGGCCTCCGGCCCCCCCAGCTCCCGCCAGCTGGCGACCTCGCCGGTAAAAACCGCCGCCAGCTGCTCCAGGGTCAGGTCCCGCACCGGATTGTCCGGGTGTACTACCACCGCCACCGCGTCCAGGGCCACCACGTAGGCCACCGCCCCCTGGCGCTTCTCCTCCGGCCTGAGGCGGCGGCTGGAGAGGCCGATGTCGCAGGTACCGGACAGCGCCGCCTCCACCCCCGCCCCGGACCCGGTGCCGGAGTAGTTGACCGTAACCCCCGGCTCCGCCGCCCGGAACGCCTCCTGGAGGGCGGACATGACGTCGGCCATGGAGGAGGAGCCGTCGGTGTTGACAGCGCCCGCAAGCCCCTCCGCCGGAGGTCCGCTCCGGCAGGCGGCCAGCAGCAGAAGCGCCGCCAGAAGGACGCCAACCCGCTTTTTCATACCAACCCACCTTTCCTGTTCTCTGCTTTAGTTTATCGCGGCAGGGCGCGTCCTATGCAAGGCGGCGGGAAACGCTGCGGCCA
The DNA here is from genome assembly GCA_949739085.1 of uncultured Eubacteriales bacterium. The sequence goes on from CATIYU010000360.1 coordinate 4,123, forward strand.
TGCATAACAGGCCCCAAACGAGGCACAACTAGAGCAAAACGGCCCCCTGGGGCCGGAGAGGAGCGAAGCAAATGCAAGTAAATCCTAGAAAAGCGGCCATCATTGGCTGCGGCTACGTGGGGGCATCCATCGCCTTCCGCTTTTTGCAGCAGGGGCTGTTCTCCCAGCTGGTGCTGCTGGATGTCGACCGGGAGAAGGCGGAGGGGGAGGCCATGGACCTCAGCGACGGCCTGCCCTACGGTGCCGCCATGGAGATCACCGCCGGGGACTACGGCGACATCGCGGACTGCGCCCTGGTGGTGGTGACCGCCGGGGCCAACCAGAAGCCGGGAGAGACCCGCCTGGACCTCATTGAGAAAAACACCGCCATTCTCCGCTCGGTGCTGGAGCGGATCACCGCCCAGGCGTTCGGCGGCATTCTCCTGATCGTATCCAATCCGGTGGACGTGCTGACCTATGAGGCGTGGCGGCTCTCCGGCTACCCCAGGGAGCGGGTCATCGGCTCGGGGACCGTGCTGGACACCGGGCGGCTCAA
>CATIYU010000361.1 GCA_949739085.1 uncultured Eubacteriales bacterium
CTACTCCCGCATCAAGGCTTTTGATGACTGCCCGTACAGGTGGTATCTGAAATATATCCGGCACCTCCACGGTAAGGATATGTTTTTCTCAGACTATGGCTCCTTCGTCCATAAGCTCATAGAGCTCTATTTTCTGGGCAAGAAGACACGGGATGAGCTGTGTGATATCTATCTGCGAGAGTTCAAAAGCCATGTCAAAGGACGAGCTCCAAACCCCAAGGTTTTTGGGAACTACTTCAAGAGTGGTCTCAACTACATCAGAAACATCACACCATTCCCTTACAATATGGTTGCCGTTGAGAAACGTGTTGACTTCAACATGAACGGTATACCCATTGTGGGATATGTTGACTACCTCGGCGAAAAAGACGGAGAGCTCTACGTTGTGGACAACAAATCCAGAACGTTAAAGCCGAGGAGCACCCGAGCAAAGCCAACCAAGACCGACGAAGATCTCAACGCATACTTGAGACAGCTTTACATCTACTCTGCCGCAGTTGAACAGGAGTATGGCAAGACGCCGAAAGGTCTATGTTTTAACTGCTTCCGGGCCCCGGTTCTCATCGAAGAGCCATTCCAGGAGCAGGCATACGCCGAAGCTAAGAGGTGGTTGGAGGAAAGTGTGGCGAGGATAACGGCAGAAACAGATTTTAAGCCGGATATCGAGTATTTCAAATGCACGCACCTCTGTGAGATGAACGGCCACTGTGAGTATTACAAGCTGTCGCAGAAGAAGAGGCGATGACGCATGAGAGCAAACGAAGATATTGCAAGGGTAGACTGCGAGGCTGGCATCATTGCCACGCTGTTCTACCACCCAGACTTCTCTTTCTACTCGGAAGACCTGCTCCCAAACCACTTCACAAACATTGAGAACAGGTATATCTATCAAGCGCTTTGCAGCTTGGCACGGAAAGGCATCGCACAAATCGACCCATACATTATCATCCAAGAATTGGAGACCAATGAAGCGACCAGTCATCTTGCAGGCAAAATTACACCAGAGCAACTCTATACTATCATGGACAACGCAGAGACGCTGGTCCGCGATACGGTTGAAGGGTATCAGCTCCTGACAAAGGCTGTAAAAGATGCCGCCTTTCGACGCGATATATTCCATCAATTAGGAGATTGCCAGCAATTATGTCTTCGGACATCCGGTAGTAACATTGAGCAGAAAATCTATCAACTTTTGGATGATGTAATGACAGAATTCTCTGCGGCCTCTGATATACAACCGTATTCTGAGGTTGTAGACAAATATTGGGAGGAGATAGAGGACCGCCAAAATGGAGAGTATACTGGTATTCCATTTAAATTCGAGGCACTGAATGAGTATGTTACCATAGAGCGCGGAGAACTGGTTATATTCGGTGCAAAACAGAAGCAGGGGAAAAGTATTATGCTTCTCAACTGCGCAGTTGACCTGCTCAGAAGAGATTGCGCCGTGCTGTACCTTGATAGCGAATTGAATACGCGGCATTTCACAGCAAGACTTATATCCCATCTGTCCGGTATTGAGTATAAGCGGCTAAAGACAGGCAGATACACCCAAGAAGAGCACGAACGTATCCTGGCGGCAAAGGAGTGGATAAAGACGCGGAAGTTCACACATATCTACATCCCAACGTTCGACCCACATAGTATTTATGCCGCAGTTAAGAAGGTAAAGCACACCCAGGGTCTTGATGTTCTAATCGTGGACTACTTCAAAGGTAAAGGCGAAGGCGACGCATTCGACAGTTACCAGGAGCTTGGACGTTTCGTGGATATGGTTAAGAACCAGATATGTGGCGATATGAACATCGCTGGCGTTGGTGCAGCGCAGGCGACAGAAAATGGAAAACTTGCTGACAGCGCTAAGATTGCCCGCAATGCCTCCACCATTGTCATGCTCACTGACAAAACATCCGAAGAACAGGAATCCGATGGTCAGGAATGTGGTAACAAGAAACTGAGAGTCATATTTAATCGCAATGGAATGCAGATGGCAGACGATGAGTACATAGACTTGCTTTTCGATGGCAACCATATCAGCTATGAGCAGGCCAAACAGCACATCCCACAAATACCTTTTTGACAGGAGCACATATGGGAAATACGAACATACCGATTAAAGTAAATATCACCGGGGCGTCTTTCAGTCCCGGTGATAACCTGATTTTTCACGACCTCTATACCGATGGAGAAGGGGAACTTGTCTTGGGTGTAACTGTTGAAAGCAAATCACGCAATGCCAAAATTGAGGGAAATGTGAATGTCCTGAAATAAGTCCCCAGTGTCAAACGTTTCATCTGTCCAGCTACCATCTCTCATTAACGCCTGTTTCTTTTTCGCATAAATTCTGGCAGCTTCATCGCGCATTTCTGTCCAAGAATGGAAGTCTGTATTTTTTCTGATATATTCATCAGACGAGCCGGACTCGCACCATGCGTCAAAAATTTCTTGGCTTGTAATGTCCGCTGGAGATAACAGTTCGCTTATGGTTGTGTATTTGGAATGCTCCATAAGGAATGCTGCTGGAAACAGATGGTGAAGAGATACATCTCCACTCAATTTCTTCGCGTACTCTGCAAGTTTTTGCTGTATAGAATCCATGTTTATTTCCATTTTTGTGTACACCTCCTTTACAAGCAGTATATCATACGCCACAAAGGAGCGCAATAGTAAAGTTGAGAGGAGGAGACGGTGTGGAGCTGTCCGACCTGATAGAGTCAATCGACATTTTGGACTATATCTCACAGTACACAGAGTTCACAGAGAAAAACGGTGAGTATTGGGCTCTGTCGCCGTTTAAGGATGAGGACACACCGTCTTTCTCCGTTCGTAAGGAAACAAATTCGTTTTACGACTTCTCTTCCGGTATTGGAGGCAATGTCCTGACTTTTGTCCGGTACTACGATAAGTGTGGGTATGCCGAAGCCATTGAAAAGCTGAAAAAGTACAGCGGTTTTGATGGTAAAACAACATCCCACAAAAAATTATCGGTAGCGGAAGTCGCAAAACGCTTCTCTCCGCCCAAAAAGAAGCCAAAACAGGCCAAAAGCACGGTTTTGAGCGACGATTATATGGAGCGATATGAGAAAAGGGCCGACAAATTAGCAGTTTGGGAGCAAGAAGGCATCTCCAGGGCGTCTTTGGACAAATTTCAGGTGTACTACGACAGTTTCTCTGACCGGCTGGTCTATCCAATACGGAGTCCAGAGGGAAAAATCGTCAATATTGGCGGCAGAACACTAGATAAGCGCTGGAAAGAGAAAAATCTGCGAAAATACACCTACTTCATGTCTTGGGGGGAGCTAAAAACCATCTATGGATTCGCTGAAAACCTCGAAAATATCAAAAAACAAGGCGAAATCATCATTTTTGAGGGCTGCAAGTCGGTTTTAATGGCCGACACATGGGGAATCCACAACGCTGGGGCCATCCTGACCTCTCATTTGAACCCAAACCAGATGAAATTGCTGATTAGGCTCGGTTGCAGGGTGGTTTTTGCGTTAGACAAGGACATTTCCATACGGAACGACCACAACATAGCCCGTCTGAAGCAGTTTGTGAACGTGGAATACATATGGGACGGCACTGGGCTGCTCGGTGAGAAGGACAGTCCGGTGGATAAGGGGCCGGAAGAGTGGAAGAAACTCTACGAAGGGAGGTTATCATGGCGTTGACAAGACCAACATCAGTTTTCTACTATCATGTACACTCAGACTACAGCCTGCTGGACTCTGCGACAGACTTTAAGGAGTACGTTGACCTTGTAAAAGAGTCCGGCGGCACAGCAATCGCCTCAACAGAGCATGGGCTCCCTAGAGGATGGATATCCAAAAAGCTATACTGCGATAAGATGGGGCTCAAATTTGTCCACGGGGTCGAGATTTATCTCACAGAGCGACTGGAACCGAAGGTCAGAGACAACTACCATACGGTTCTGCTTGCCAAAAACGAGGCCGGAATCCGGGAGCTAAATAAACTTGTCTCCATTTCCAGCGATAAGGTACACTCCTACTACACCAACCGTATCACCTTTGAGGAGTTTTTGGGGATTTCGGACAACATTATTAAGACCAGTGCCTGTTTGGCCAGCCCTCTGAACAAACTCAGTGAGAACAATCCCTGGTATGAGCGACTGCTTCGCCACTACGACTACCTGGAGGTGCAGCCTCATAACCATCCAGACCAGATTACTTTCAACCAGAAGTTGGCGAGACTCTCCAAAGAGCATGGTATCCCGCTGGTAGCCGGAACGGACACACACAGCTCCTCCAAGTACAAAGCCGAGTGCCGCAATATCCTGCTCAAAGCAAAGCGGCAGTCCTACGGAGACGAGGGTGCCTTCGACCTCTCCTACAAGACGGTGGATGAGCTTCTGGATATGTTTGCCCAGCAGGGAGCACTGACTGAGGACGAGTATTACACTGCCGTCCAGAACACCAATGAGATTGCGGAGCTATGTGAGAACTTCAAACTGGATAGTTCCATCAAGTATCCCATTCTATACGGTTCTCAGGAGGAGGACGAGAGGATTTTCGAGGCCAAAGCTTGGGAGTCTCTTGATGACAAGCTCAACTCCGGCGTGATTCCTCGTAAACAGGAGGCGGCTTTCCGTTCCGCCATCGAGGAGGAGCTTCGAGTTTTCAAGAAGCTGAAGATGAGCGGGTTCATGCTCTCCATGTCTGACCTGATTCGC
>CATIYU010000362.1 GCA_949739085.1 uncultured Eubacteriales bacterium
ATTATCGTCTGCAAGCTCCTCCGCTTCATCGGCAAGCTGGTGGGCAAGGGCAGCAGCCTGCCAGGGCAGTACGCGTTGAAAATTTGTCCAGATATATTACGAAGAGTAAAACTTCCAGACTGCGTCATCGCCGTCACCGGCAGCAACGGCAAGACCTCCACCGTGGAAATGATTGCGGCCATCCTGCGCAAAAGCGGGAAAGCCGTGGTCTACAACCGGGAGGGCTCCAACCAGATCGAGGGGGTGGCCACCCTCATCCTCTGCAACAGCTCCCTGGGGGGTAGGATGCGGGGGGACGTGCTGCTGCTGGAGAGCGACGAGCGCTACGCCCGGCTCTCCTTTCAGTGGTTCCACCCCACCTATTTCGCCGTTACCAACCTCTACCGGGACCAGCTCACCCGCAACGGCCACCCCGAGTGGGTCTATGACGCCATTGCCCCCGCCATCCACCTGGACACCACCCTGGTGCTCAACGCCGACGATCCCCTAGTCTCCTGCTTCGCCCAGGGCCACGAGAAGGTAAAGTGGTTCGGCCTGGAGCGGTGCTCCATCAGCACGGAGGAGCACCGGGGCGTCTACCACGACGGCGCCCGCTGCCCGGTCTGCGGGGGAGCCATGGAGTATGAATTCTACCACTACGAGCATATCGGCCGCTTTCGCTGCCCCGCCTGCGGCCACCGGCGGCAGGACGCGGATTTTGCCGTCACCGCTCTGGACCTGGACGCCGGAACGCTGACGCTGGACGGGGATACGGAAATCTCCCTGGCCTTTCGGAGTGTCTACAATGTATACAATATCCTCACGGCGTGGTCGGTCTGCTCCCTGGCGGGGGTGGACCGGGAGACCATGGCCCATGTTATCAACAACTATATCCTGAAAAACGGGCGCATGGTCCAGTTCACCCTGGGCCGCCGCCGGGGCGTTCTCCTGACCAGCAAGCACGAGAACTCCGTGGCATACGACACTAATCTGGGCTATATCCGGTCCGCCGGCAAGCCCTGCTCCGTGCTCATCATCGTGGACGCCATCAGCCGGAAGTATTTTACCGGCGAGACCAGCTGGCTGTGGGATATCGACTTTGACCTGCTCAACTGCGAACAGGTCAGGGAGGTGGTCCTGTGCGGGAAATACGTCAACGACCTGGCCCTGCGCTTTGACTACACCCATATCCCGCCGGAGAAGATTGCCTGCTATGAAACCGTGGCCCAGGCCGCGGCAGCCCTGGAGCAGTCCGGGGACGGCAATCTGTACGTGGTGACCTGTTTCTCTGACCGGGACAAGCTGCTGAGCCTGGTCCAGCGGGAAGCGTGAGGAGGAGAGAAAATGGAGCTGACAATCCTGCACCTATACCCCGACGTGATGAATCTGTACGGCGAGTACGCCAATGTGGCGGTGCTGCGCCGTCATCTGGAGGCCCTGGGCGCGTCGGTGTCCGTACAGGCCGCCGGGGAGGAAGCGGACTTTTCCGCGGCGGACTTCATCTACATGGGAGCGGGCACCGAGCGGAAGCAAAAATACGTCTTGGCCGCCGCCCCCCGGCAGGCGGACGGCCTGAGGGCCGCTGTGGAACAGGGGGCCGTGGTCCTCTTTACCGGGAACGCCATGGAGACCCTGGGCGCCTCCGTCACCAGCGCCGGGGGCCAGTGCTGGCCCGGGTACGCCCTGGCGGACTTCACCACCGTGGAGACGGACAAACGCAGTCCCGGCGACGTG
>CATIYU010000363.1 GCA_949739085.1 uncultured Eubacteriales bacterium
GAGTCCCTGCGGCAGAACGTGGGCGTGGTTCAGCAGGACGTGTTTCTCTTCGCCGCCAGCATTATGGAGAACATCCGCTACGGCCGCCCCGGGGCCACCACGGACGAGGTCATCGCCGCAGCCAAGCGGGCGGAGATCTACGACGACATCATGGCTATGCCCGAGGGGTTCGATACCTACGTGGGGGAGCGGGGGGCCCTGCTCTCCGGCGGACAGAAGCAGCGCATCTCCATCGCCCGGATCTTCCTGAAAAATCCCCCGGTGCTGATTCTGGACGAGGCCACCTCCGCCCTGGACAGCGTCACGGAGGCGAAGATCCAGCGGGCCTTCGACGAGCTGGCCAAGGGCCGCACCACTCTCATCATCGCCCACCGGCTCTCCACGGTCCGCAGCGCCAGCCGCATCCTGGTGGTCCGGGACGGCGTCATCAGCGAGGAGGGCGCCCACGAGGAGCTGCTCCAGCGGGATGGGGACTACGCCCAGCTCTACAGGACTCAAAATCTCCATGGATAAAAATACTATCATCGCAAAAGTGGCCCAGGAGCCGGAGGACCGGCTTCTGCTGGCAAAAATATGGGATAAACACAGCCAGATGGAGCGGCGGTGCGTCCCCGCCTCCACGGGGTTCCTCAGCCCCCGGGAGCAGCATTTGGCGGAGGCTATGCTGCGCACCGCCGGGATATGCTCCGGATACGCCTTCGACGGCGGATACGGGGAGGCGGAGCGGAAGGTCCTGTCCTTCCTTCCGGACTGGGCGGAGGACGGCGGGGAGCTGGTCTTTCTGCGGGCGGCGTTCCACGGCGCGGACAGCGTTCTGACCCACCGGGACCTGCTGGGGAGCCTCATGGGCCTGGGCGTGGTCCGGGAGCGGGTGGGGGACATCCTGGTCTCTCCACACAGCGCGGACATTGTGGCCTCCCCCGCCCTGCGGGAATTTTTCCTGCGGGAGTGGACCAGCGCGGGCCGGGTGAAGCTGACAGTGGCGGAGATCGCCCGGGAGGAGCTGCTGGTTCCGGAGGCGCATGTAAAAGCTGTCCGGGACACGCTGCCGTCCCTGCGGCTGGACGCGGCGGTGGCCGCCGCCTTCTCACTGAGCCGGGGCAGGGCGGCGGAGCTCATTGAGGCGGGCCGGGTCAACCTGGACCACATGCCCTGCCTCAAGCCGGACCGCCCAGTGGCGGAGGGCAGCGTGCTGACCGCCAGGGGCCTGGGAAAGGCGAAGCTGGCGGAGGTGGGAGGGCTTACCAAAAAGGGCCGCATTGGCGTCACTTTCCAGAGGTATATCTGATATCGTATTCATTGCAGGGGAGGCGCATACAGTGGAACAGGAGAAAATAGACCGCATCAACGAGCTGGCCCGCAAGCACAAGGCCGGGGGACTGACCGAGGCGGAGCACGCCGAGCGGGAGGCCCTCAGGCGGGAGTATATCGACTCCTTCAAAGAGAGTCTGCGAAGCCAGTTGGAACACACCTACGTTGTGGACGGGAAGGGCAACAAGACAAAACTCCGGAAAAAGGGAGGACCAAGATGAGCGGCTACTACGACAGGGACAAATTTACCGGCGGACAGGACCCCTCCGGAGGGCGGCAGACCCCGCCTCCCCAGAAAAAACCGGACAATGCGGGCTGGTACATCTGGCCTCTGATTATCATTCTCTTCGCCGTGGGGGCATGGCCGGTGGCGCTGATCCTGCTGTTTGTGAACATCTTTGGCGACGGCAAGGGTAAGAGCTACAAGGGCTACCAGGGAGCCATCTCGGCGGCGGAGCGGGCCGCCCGGCAGGCGGCAAACGCCATGGAGAGAGCGGGCAGGCAGGCGGCGGGCGCGGCGGGACAGGCCGGCAGGCAGGCGGAGTCCACTGTGGAGTCCGCCGTAGAGAAGGCCATGCGCCGGGCGACGGAGCGGATGGCGGAGGCCACCCGCGCTGCGGAGCGCATGACCGGACAGCCCATGACCATTGACGAGATGGCCAAGGCGCTGGACGAGGCCCTGGACCGGGCCAAGGCCCGGGCGGCCCGGGAGCGGGGACTGCGGGCGGCCCAGCGGTCCAGCGGTACGCCCAAGCGCAGCGGCTACGCCGACGCCAGGCCCGCCGGAGGTCCGCCCCCCATGCCGGCGAACGCGGGCCAGCGGGAGAGCGCAAGGCCCGTCAAGGAGAAGCGGCCCAAGAAGCAGAAGTTGCCCGGCAAGGGCCTGCGGGTGCTGGGGATTATCTTCCTTGCGTTCGGCAGCCTCATGGGGCTGAACTTCCTGGCGGAGGCGGCGCAGAGCTGGGTGGATTTTGACCTGTTTTTCATGACCCTGGGCTTCCTGGCCGGCGGCGGCATCATGTTCGGCCGGGGGCGGTATCTGGCCAACATGACCCGGCGGAGCCAGCGGTATATCATGGCCATCGGCAATGTGGACGCCATGCCCCTGGACGAGATCGCCAAGCGGGTCAACCGCACGCCCTCCCAGGCCGCCAAGGAGCTGCAAAAGCTCATCGACAAGGGCTACCTGGGGGAAGACGCCTACATCGACCGGGAGCGGGGATACTTTCTGCGGTTCGGGGCCACCCTGGAGAGCTCGCAGGACGCCCCGCCTGTGGAGGAGGAGATCCCCTTCGGCCCGCCGGAGGCGGACGGCGAGGAGGGCTACGCAGGGGTGCTGCAAAACATCCGCCGGGCCAACCAGCGCATTGCCGATCCGGAGCTGAGCCGGAAGATTGCCCGTATTGAGCAGGTCACCGGGCGCATCATCAAGGAAGTGGAGGAACATCCGGAAAAGCGGGAGCGCATCCACACCTTTTTCGACTACTATCTGCCCACCACCCAGAAGCTGCTGGATGCCTACGTGGACTTTGAGGCCACCGGCGTGGAGGGAGCCAACCTGCGCCAGGCCAAGGCGCGGATTGAACAGACCATGGACGCCATTGTGGAGGGCTTTGAACGGCAGCTGGATAATCTCTACAGCGCCGATGCCATGGATGTGGTGACGGATATCCAGGTCATGGAGGCTATGCTCAACCGTGACGGGGCCTCTGCGTCCCGGGACTTTGGGTACCACGAGACGGACAAGGACGACGAAGAGGACGGCGGCTTCCGTCCCCTTCAGCTATAAAAAATAGGCGCGTAAAGGGGCCGGTCTTCCTTGGGAAGACCGGCCCCGCTGTTTATTTCCTCTTGTGATATCAGATGCCCATTTCCGCCTTCACGGCCTTGAAGCACTCCACGGCGAAATCCAGATCCTCTCTGGTGTGTCCTGCGGACACCTGGGTGCGGATTCTGGCCCGGCCCTGGGGCACCACCGGGTAGCTGAAGCCCACTACGTACACGCCCTTCTCCAGCATCCGGGCGGCGAACTCTGCGGCCACCTTGGCGTCGTAGAGCATGACGGGCACGATGGGGGTGCTGCCCTCCAGCACGTCGAAGCCCAGCTTGCTCAGCTTCTCACGGAAGTAGGCGGTGTTCTCGTGGACCCGGTCCCGCAGCTCGGTGGAGGCGGTGAGCAGCTCCAGGGTCTTCAGCGTGGCGGCGCAGATGGCCGGGGCCACGGTGTTGGAGAAGAGGTAGGGGCGGCTGCGCTGGCGCAGGAGGTCCACGATCTCCTGCCGGGCGGCGGTGAAGCCGCCGGAGGCCCCGCCCAGAGCTTTGCCGAAGGTGCCGGTGATGATGTCCACCCGGCCCTGTACGCCGCAGTGCTCCGGGGTGCCCCGGCCGGTCTTGCCCATGAA